>JBEBIK010000056.1:0-9417 GCA_040080445.1 Pseudobdellovibrio sp. | reverse complement strand
CTGGCAGCTATATCGAGCAAACAATAATTAAAAATAAAGCTAGCGTTGGACCTTATGCACGCTTACGCCCTGAAACAACAATTGGCGAAGAAGCTCACGTGGGTAACTTTGTCGAAATGAAAAAAGTTAAGTTTGGTAACAAATCAAAAGCAGGTCATTTAACTTATTTAGGCGATGCAGAAATCGGCGAAGATGTGAATATCGGCTGTGGCACCATTACGTGCAACTATGCAGCTGATAAGAAAAAATATAAAACTATTATTGGTGATCGCGTATTTGTTGGAAGTGATTCGCAACTGGTGGCGCCTGTAAAAGTAGGCAATGATGCTTTAATTGCGTCGGGAACTACAGTTACTAAAGATGTTCCCGAGGGCGCATTGGCTCTGGGGCGCTCGCCTCAGGTCAACAAAGAGGGTTACGCTAAAAAATTTAAAAAGTCGGAGTCATAAAATGTGCGGAATAGTTGGCTATATTGGCCCCCAAGATCCTAAAAAAATAATTATCGAAGGTTTAAAAAAACTCGAGTACCGTGGTTACGACAGTGCAGGCGTTGCGATTTTAAATGATGGCACAACTAAGCGAGTGCGTGCGCAAGGTAAACTTAAAAATTTAGAAGATAAACTGCTTAATGAAAGTTTTAATGGTCGACTTGGCATCGGACATACAAGATGGGCCACTCACGGACCAGCAGTCGAAAAAAATGCCCATCCACATCAAGTGGGAGAAATCAGTATCGTTCATAACGGTATCATTGAAAACTATCTCGAAATCAAAAAAGAATTAATCGCCCGCGGCGCAGTTATTACATCAGATACAGATTCTGAGCTGGTAGCGCATTTAATTAATGAAGAAATTCAAATTACAAAAAATCTTCATGCCGCAGTTCAAAGAACTTTAATTAAATTAATCGGTGCCTTTTCAGTCGTAGTCATGTGGGAAAAGTCGCCTAACGAAATTATTGCTTTTAAAGACGGCCCTCCACTTATTGTAGGAATTAACGAAAAAAGTAATGAATACTTTATCGTGAGCGATGTGCAAGCAGCACTTCAATACACTAAAAACTTTGTTTATTTAGAAGACCGTGAAGTGGTGCATGTGCTGAACAACGAAATTAAATATTACTCAGCTTTGGGTGCTCCGCTTAAAAAGCAAATTGTAACTTTAGATTGGAACCCAGAACAAAGCGAAAAAATGGGCTTTAAGCACTTTATGCTTAAAGAAATTTACGAACAGCCAAGAGCTGTGGCCGCCGCTATTAAGCCCCATATTAATATTGAAACTAACGAGGTGAGTTTGCAAAACCTTGGTTTTGCAGAACCAGCTGATGTTGTTTTTAAAAAAATTGAACGCATTATTTTTATTGCCTGCGGAACAAGTTATTACGCCGCTAATGTGGCTCAGTATTTAGTAGAACAAGTTAGTGGTTTACCAGTTCAAATTGAAATAGCCAGTGAGTTTCGCTACCGAAAACCTATTGTACCTAAAAATACATTGGCCATTACGATTTCGCAAAGCGGTGAGACGGCAGATACGCTTGCAGCTATACGCCTAGCTAAAGAAAAAGGTGCGCTAACTTTGAGTATTACCAACGTACTCAGATCTTCTATCGATCGCGAAGCGCATGGGCACATGTACATGAACTCTGGTGTTGAAGTAGGCGTAGCGAGCACGAAAGCGTTTACGAGCACTTTAGCGTTAGTAAATTTATTAGCTTTGCAGATAGCAAAAGTACGCGGCGCTTTAACTCCGCAACAAGAGCAGACGTATGTTAAAGGTTTATTAGCAGTTCCAAGCCAACTTGAAGTGGTATTGGCCTATGATAAATATTTTAATGATGCTGCAAAAAAATTAAAAGACTTCAGAGGCTTTTTATATTTGGGTCGTGGAGTAAGCTACCCGATTGCTCTTGAAGGCGCACTTAAACTTAAAGAATTAGCCTATATGCACGCTGAAGGTTATGCCGCTGGTGAAATGAAGCACGGACCCTTAGCATTAATTGATTCCGATATGGCTATCGTAGTGGTAGCTCCAGACGACGACCTTATCGAAAAAACAATTAGTAACTTACAAGAAGCCAAAGCTCGTGGTGGAAAAATTATTTCTATCGGTACTGGCGAAAATTTAGCGCTTAAATCTATGAGTGAATATTATTTATCTTTACCAATTGCTAACTGGATGACGAACCCAATTTTATCGGTGGTTCCACTTCAGTTAATGGCTTACCATTTGGCTGATAATCTTGGTTATGATGTGGATCAGCCAAGAAATTTAGCTAAATCGGTTACGGTTGAGTAATTATTTTGAATAATTAAATTGCGCTAATTCGGATTGAACACGGAAAGTCGTGTTCAATAAATTATAATAATTAAAAACTTTATTAACAAAATCGACAGTTTCGTTACCACGCGCAAAGCCGTAATTAAGGGTATTGTAGTATTTTTCTTCTTCAAGCAGAGGTAATACTTTTTTAAACTCACTCCAGTTATACGGATTTTTTTTGAGTCTCAATGCTAAACGGTGCGCGTCTCTTAAGTGACCCCAACCAATATTGTAAGCCGAAAGTGCTAAGACCCATCTTTGGTGGTCGTTTAATTTCTTGGGCGTCTTATTATAAAGATACTTTAAATAGTAAGCGCCACCACGAATACTTTCAAAAGGGTCAGCGCGGTCTTCTACGCCTACGTGGGCTGCGGTTTTAGTTGTTAGCTGCATAAGGCCGCGAACACCAGTGTGGCTAACAGCATCTTCATCCCACTTAGATTCTTGGTAGGCAACGGCTGCAATTAAAGTCCAAGGGATGTCGTATTTGTCTGAGTATTTTTTAAAGTGGCTCTTATATAAAGGTAATCTGGATTCGGAATGATCTTGAAACTTCAGGTAAGCCGCATCTGGAATTGTATTTTGAATATGAAAAATGGGCGCTGAATCTTGGAGGTCAGAAACAGAGCTAGAAAGGATTGCTAGTAAAAGCATCAATGCCGTAGTTTTCTTCATAGGAAAGGATTCTGTAGTACGGACTGGCTTTGATAGTCACCTTATTAATGCTCAATTTTTGGTATATTCGATTATAGAGCTTATGAATTGTATTTTTTTTGCATAGCGTGACATTTTATACGCGACAAAGGTCCGTAAAATATCCATCATTTTAATATTAGTTTAGAGGGGGAATTTATGAGTGGATGGATCGAAGTTGTTGCGGGTTCAATGTACAGCGGAAAAACAGAAGAACTTATTCGTCGCGTGCGCAGAGCGCAGTATGCAAAATTAAAAACTCAGGTGTTTAAACCGATTATCGACCAAAGATATCACCAAACAAATGTAACCTCTCACAATAAAAATGAAGTGGAAGCTGTTCCACTCACAAGTATTCATGATGTTTGGGATCACTTAGCTGATGATACAAAAGTTGTAGCCTTTGACGAAGGTCAATTTTTTACAATGGATTTAGTGCAAGTATGTCGTGATTTAGCCGCACGTGGACTCCGAGTGATTATTTCCGGATTAGATATGGATTGGAAAGGTATGCCTTTTGAACCCATTCCTACATTAATGGCCATTGCTGAAGACGTTACTAAGCACAGAGCTATTTGCACCAAGTGCGGAGAGTTAGCAACCTACACTCAAAAAATCGGCGGATCGACGGAATCGCAAATTGAGGTGGGCTCTCAGGACTTTTATGAAGCCCGATGCAGAATTCATTTCAAGCCTAAAGTCGAGCAAGCTTTAATTTCGGAGCCTGTTTTCATAGACCAAAGCCTATCTTAAAATATTAGTTATTTTAAATCCCATAATTTGTCTTATTCTATTTAAGTCTGTTTATTTATTTAAGACAAAGGGGTTCTAATGAACAAGAAGCTAGTCGCTGCAGTTTCGGCTGTGGCAATTTTTGTAACGTCGTGTACGTCATTTAATGGTTTGAGACAGGTAGCAAGTGAGCCGGATGTTGAAGCCATAGCGGCACAAGGCCGTGACTATCAATTTAGCGGAGACCAAAGAGCTCGTCCATTTGGTAATAAAGAAATTTCTAAATTAGCTAGTGTTGCAAATTTAAAGTTGATCGATGGTCAGCTTTTAAAAGATAACGATGCAGCTTTTGACAGAAAATTAGAAATGATTAAAAGAGCCACTAAAGAAATCAGAATGGTGTATTTTATTTACGCTAATGATGATTCGTCTTCATTAATCAATCAGGCGTTAATCGAAAAAGCACAAAGCGGAGTTAAAGTTAAATTATTAGTAGATTTTATCACTAATTATAAAAGCTTAGATTTATTTCAGATGCTTGAAGCTAAAGGCGGCGGAAATATCAAAACATATTTCTACAACTTCCCAGGTGGACAAATTATTCAGGATGCCAACTACATGACTTTACCATGTCCTGAGTCAGCTGATCCTAAATCAGATACATGTTACAAAGCAAAAATGAATACTATGAATAGTATTGATAAAAAATCTCCAACAGCTTTCTCTAAGCTTTTCTTGTCGGGTTTATACGGTAAGAACGGAACTGCAATCAAAGTAGCTTTAGGTTACGGAGCGCAAATCGATTTATCTAAGTATAAAGATCAAAACGCTGGTAAATCTGAAAAACAGTTGGCTGAAGAAAAAGAAAACTTAATCGATTTTGTTGAACTAGTAACAGACGCTTTTATTCATGACAGCATCTGGGCTAAAATTAAACTTTCAATTGCAATGGTTGCCTACGGTGACACTTTAAATCCGATTGTTAACGAAGCAACTGGTCGTTTACCAATCAGAAGTATCGAAAAGAACGAAGATCATGGTCAATTATGGGATCATTTATCTGATTACACTCATCACAAATTATTAGCTATCGACGGTGAAGAGTTTATTTTAGGTGGACGTAACATCGAAGATTCATACCACATGCAAGAGCGCGTAGGTTCTTCTGGTAAATACATTTTCATCGATACAGACTTCTGGGGTAAAACAGCTCAGGGTGGAACTACTGGTATCGAAGCTTCTTACGACACAATCTTAAGAACGACGATGGTTGCTGACTTAGCTCGCGTTCAAAGAGTTATGCCAAATGATTTTATCGCCAATTCTAAACGCAGCAATCCTGCAGCACCGAGTGTATCGGAAATGGCTGTTGGTTCTTGTGTTCAATCTAAAGCAGCTGACTTAGGTGGTTGTATTTTATCTTCATTGTCTAAAATGCCAGGATACCAAAGTGCTGGTGCCCGCGTTCAAGCTGAAGTGGCTACTATGAATGCTTCAGTTGATCGTTATCAACGTAACTACCTAAATGGTGGAAAAAAACAAAACAACAAAACTTTCGGTCAAATGTCTGCTAACGATTTACAAACAGCTGAGGTTCATTACTTAGAAAATGTAAATTATAAAAAAGACAACTTAAACCAAAGAATCATAGGTTCTAAATTAGGTGCTGAAGCTAAGAATAATAAAAATATTCAAGCAGCTTGGTATTCGGCTTTAGAAAATGTTTGCCGTCAAAGTCGTAAACAAAAGCGCGATATGGAAGTTGTAATTCATACAGCTTACTTATTAATGCCTTCAGGAATGGTTCACCGTATTGCCAAGATGATGAATAACGATTACAGCAATTGTTCTCGTGTAAAAATCATTTTTATTACAAATTCTCCTGAAACAACTGACTTAGGCCCTATCAATCTATTAGCTAGATACCAATTAGGCGCTTTATTTGACCATTATGCAGGTTTAGTTCAGTACGAAAAAGATTTCAATTCTGGATGGTGGGGACGTAAAGTTAATAAATACAAAAGATTCTTCCCAACTATGGAATATTACGAATACAAAAAAACTGACGGTGCTGGTCAGTCATTACATAGTAAAGTATCACTTATCGGTGACGATTTAATCATAGGTTCTGCAAATGCTGACGTTCGTTCATATTATATGGACACTAATAATGCGATCTTCATTAGAAATGCGGCTGAATTAAATCAACAATACAGAGATTATGTTAAATCTTTAGTTTCTTCTGGTCGTATCGAAAACAAAATGAACGATTTTGTCGGTAAATCGTCTCAAACGTTACGTGCTGAAAACGAATACATGCTACAAGCTGGCGCAAAACGCTGGAAACAAGAAGCTCGTTTAACTCCAGAAAGAAAAGAATCAATTCTTAATGTTCTTGATAAAGCGGGTGCTAAAATAACAATGACGACTAAAAAATTGTTAACATTCCGTGGTGAGTTCGACTTCAACAACTACACAAATGAAAACAATTACATCAACAAAGAATTAAACGATATTGCTAACGACTTTGACGGTACGTTCAAAGTATTCTAGCTTGTCTTAAAATATATGCGAGAGGTTGATTAATTTCGGCCTCTAAACAAACCCACATAGAAGACTCATGTGGGTTTTGTTTTTTTAATTACCTAAAGAATTAAATAAATTTATATCTTGAATAATATGAGACACTCGCTCTTTTTGTACATTCGAAATTTCAGCAAACTCTAAGCCTAAAATTGAACTCGCGTTGGGGCGAACCAATACAAATCTAACAATGGCTAGTGTAGACACTTCGGCTCGTTTATAAATCTGAAAATTAATTTTAATAATGTCATCGCGCTTGTATTCGGGGTGCTGCTGCAAAACTTCAAAACGTATTCCAGAAAGTGAAATATCTATAACATTGCATTTAATTGGCTCAGGTCGATTAGCGCCGATGACAATGCCAGAGCTCTGCGCCCATTTTTTAGGTATAATATAACGGGGCTCTCTTCTACGTTTGAGTTGAATAACTTTTGAATTCATATCGAAGTAGTAGCGGGCCAAGTGGCTTTTTATAAAAGTCTTAATAAAATAAACTTCAGTGCCTACATTAAATTTTATAGAAACTTCTTTATCGGGCTCAATTTTGTGAATTTTGATCTCACTCGATAAAAAAGCGCGCTTATCTAAGAAGCTATCAATTGTAGCCTTAAGAGGAGTGGCCACTGAGTCAATTTTAAAAATAAGCGGCGATTTTTGGTTATAAGCAAACCGCAACGCCGAAGCGGAGTCGCTTTCGTTAAGTTCAGTTAAAAATTCGGTAATTCCAGAGGGTTGAGACATTTTAAGTTATTATAATGAGCTAACCCATGAGCGTAAAGCATCTTGTGCTCTTTGGATCTGTTTGGTCTTTTTTTCTTTTTTATCTTTAAGCTCTTCAGGCCATGGCGGTATTAGACCAAAGTTGATATTTGTGGGTTGAAAATTCTTTTCACGAAAAGGATCGGTAATAGCTTCTAATAGCGACCCCATAGCCGTATCGCGTGGTGGTGCTGAAAATACGCGATCTTGTAGTTTTTGTTCAATAAACGAAGCCACAAGAAGCCCTATGCAGGTCGATTCAAAGTAGCCTTCTACGCCCGTGATTTGTCCTGCAAAAAACAACCAAGGATCATTTTTTGAAGATAGATCTTTGCTCAGACGCTTTGGTGTATTGATATACATATTACGATGTATGCTGCCGAGTTTTAAAAATTCAGCATTTTCTAATCCTGGAATCATTTTAAAAATTCGGGTTTGCTCACCGTAGGCCATGCGAGTTTGAAAGCCCACGATATTGTAAGCCGTAGCTTCTTTGTTATCTTGGCGCAGTTGCACAGCTGCAAAAGGGTAGCGGCCAGTTTTGGGATCTGTAAGCCCAACAGGTTTCATAGGCCCAAATCTTAAAGTTTGTGGACCGCGGTCAACCATGACTTCGATAGGCATACAGCCTTCGAAAAATTCTGTGGTTTCAAAATGTTTAGGCTCAATTTTACGAGCATTTTTAATTTCTTCGATAAAATTATTGTATTGCTCTTTGTTCATGGGGCAGTTGTAGTAATCAGGCGTACCTTTGTCGTATCTGTCGGCTAACCAGGCGATGTCTTTATTGATTGAATCGGCATCGATGATAGGTGCAATGGCATCAAAGAAATATAGAAATTCATCTCCAAAATGTTTTTGAAGATCTAAAGCTAAAGCTTCGTCTGTTAACGGACCTGTGGCAATAACAGTGGGGCGTTCGATTTGATCTAAAGAAAGTACGGGTTCGCGTTTAATTGTAATTTTTGGGTGAGCTTCTACCAAAGCTGTTACTTTTTCGGAAAATCTTTCGCGGTCAATTCCGAGTGCTTGACCAGCGGGTACTGAATGTTCTTTAGCTGCTTTTAAAATAAATGAGCCCAGTTGTTCGGCTTCCCATTTGAGTTGTCCCGTAGCTGAGCCCTCAGACATGCTTCCAAAAGAATTAGAGCAAACCAATTCAGCAAATTGATCGGTTTTGTGTGCAGGAGTTGGTTTCACGCCACGCATTTCGTAGAGAACGACTTCAAATCCTTTATGGGCTAACTGAAGTGCGCATTCGCTTCCGGCTAGACCAGCTCCAACTACTGTAATTCGCTTATTATTTTGCATCAGAACTTAGTAGACTTTATTAATGAAAAAATCAAGGCCTTGTGATAGCTATAAATGATATGTCTTCAGAGCAGGATTACAAAACTAAATTCAAAACCGGAGCCGAAGTGCTCCATAAGCTTTTAGAAGACAAAGCGGGCCCTGTATCGGACCAATACTTGCGCTGGAAGCTCTGGCTCAACTGGAAAGAAGTCGTTGGAGCCACAATATCTGAAAATGCCGAGCCCATTTCTTATAATCGCGGCGTGCTTTGGTTGTGCGTAAAAAATTCGGTTTGGATGCAGCAAATGACTTTTATGCTAGAGCCTATTAAAAATTCGGTAAATCAGAAGTTTAAAGAAGGATTTGTTAAAGAAGTGAAGTTAACTTTAGACCGCAGATTAACTCCGCAGCCTGATGACGAAGAATTCAAAAAAAATCTTAATAAATTTATAAAAAAATAGGAGCTTTAATGAAACTAATTATCCTGATGGTGCTGCTTGCAACATCTTTAGCAAAGGCCGAGCCCATGTATCAAAAAACCGAACCTGAAATTTCAAAACTAATTAACGCCCAAGATTTTTCGCGCTTAGAAATTAATTACGGCAGTACAGCCGGTTTAAAATTATTTGCACTCTATACGCCTCCGATCGAATATATTTCGCGACCAAAGTTAAAATTAGCAGGTATACAGCTCAATCCTAAAAACTATTCAACGCTAACCACTGCAGTGGTGAGTAAACTTCTTTATTTTGATATTACGACAAAAAAAGAAAAAGAAATAAAATTTTCTAAAGATGGCTACATCCGTGGTCGCTCTTGGTCTTTTGACGACAAACACTTTGCGGTTTCAGTAGAAACTCCGGATTGCCATGAGGCTTGGGTTGTTGAATCTTCAACTTTAAAGAAAACAAAAATTCCTGTTTGCCTTAATACCGTGGGCGGCATTGGAATATTTTGGGTTGATAATGACACTTTAGGAGTTTCGCATCGTACTGCCCAGCAAAAAAATGGGTATGAGGCGCAAGTGAAAGTACCCAC
>JBEBIK010000055.1:0-9424 GCA_040080445.1 Pseudobdellovibrio sp. | reverse complement strand
CCATCCCCACCAAACTCAGTAAGGCCATAACTAATCGCCTTTTGCTGACCACAAAGCAAACTCGCTGTAGCTTGCTCACCAATTTTTTGTGAGCCAGAACTACTCTTATAACCGAATAGTCCGCCCACTGTATTTTTAATTCCATCAATACCAGCTCCAACTGCACCAACATTTGTAACATCAACACAAGTTTTTGATCCAGCTAGAGAGTCTGGAAGATCTACGCCAGCATAGTTTAGTTGCCCTAGTCTGTAGTCACACTGGCCTAAATACGCATTGGAATTGCTTGTGAAAAATAAGGCTAATAGTAATATATATATAGAACAGTAGTGATTTTTCCCCATTGCACACCTCACATATACTTATCGGCAGCTTTGTTTAACTCTTAATGAGATTTCTCAAATTGATACACAGTAGTTCTTAAAAAAACCAGTATTGCCATATATTGCTTTAAGGCTTATATCTTTTTACTAAAACAAAGGAAACCAATATGGCACAAAATAATTTTTTTGAATTTGAAGTTAAAGCAGCAGATGCAAAAAATTACGATCTCTCTCAGCACAAAGGCAAAGTAGTCTTAGTCGTTAACGTAGCCAGCAAATGTGGATTTACTCCTCAGTACAAAGGCTTAGAAGAGCTTTACCAAATTTTTTCTAAAAATGATTTTTTAATATTGGGTTTTCCGTGTAATCAATTTGGTTTTCAAGAGCCCGCATCTGATAGCGAAATTCAACAATTTTGCTCTATGACTTACAACGTAACATTTCCAGTGCTTGCAAAAGTAGACGTCAATGGCGCTAAGGCAGACCCTATTTTCCAATTTATGAAAGAAAAAGCCCCAGGCTTATTAAATTCTGAAATGATTAAATGGAATTTTACTAAATTCTTAATTGGCAAAAATGGGGAAGTGTTAAACCGATATGCGCCAAATACAGAGCCTAAAGATATTAAAAACGATATAGAGCAAGCCCTTAAGTAATTTCTAATTCTGATACATGGCTCTGTAATTGAAGTAAATACCTATAAGTGAGGTATTTATGAGATTAATAAATTTAGCTTTTGTGTCTTTTTTAGTAGTATTCTTCTTAGGCTTCGTAGTTTCTCAAATAGTTTAATATTAAAAAAAACCACTGCATCTCTACAGTGGTTTTTAATTTTCAAATTTAAATCAAATTTAATTAATTCAATTTTTCTTTAGTTGCATCAGCTTTAACAGCTTTTTTTGCTTTTTTAGGAGTATCTAACTCTACAGAAGCATCATCAGCCACTGCATCACCCATGTCAGTTGTCATAAGTAATTGGCCAATTCCGTTTTTAGCTAAAATAGATTTACGTAATTCTTCTTTAACTGCTGGATTTGCTTTTAAGAATTCTTTTGCTTGATCGCGACCTTGCCCTAAACGCTCACCTTTATATGAGTACCATGCACCTGATTTTTCAACCATGTTTGCAGTGGCTGCTAAGTCTAAGATATCGCCTTCTTCAGAAATACCTTCGCCGTACATTAAGTCGAATTCAACTTTTGTGAACGGAGGAGCCATTTTATTTTTTACAACTTTAACTGTTGTTCTGTTACCCGTAACTTCTTCACCATTTTTAATAGCGCCAATGCGACGGACATCTAAACGAATAGAAGCGTAGAATTTTAATGCGTTACCACCAGTAGTTGTTTCAGGGTTACCAAACATAACACCGATTTTCATACGGATTTGGTTGATGAAAATAACTAAAGTTTTTGAACGATTAATTGAACCCGTTAATTTACGAAGAGCTTGCGACATCAAACGAGCTTGTAAACCCATGTGAGAATCGCCCATTTCGCCTTCGATTTCGGCTCTTGGAGTTAATGCAGCTACTGAGTCGACTACTAATACGTCGATAGCGCCTGAGCGAACCAATGTTTCAGTAATTTCTAAAGCTTGCTCACCGTTATCGGGTTGAGAAATTAAAAGATCTTCAATGTTTACACCTAATTTTTTAGCGTAGTTTACATCTAATGCATGTTCTGCATCGATGAATGCAACTACACCACCGTTTTTTTGCGCTTGAGCAATAGCCGAAAGAGCTAAAGTTGTTTTACCAGAAGATTCTGGGCCAAAGATTTCAATGATACGTCCTTTAGGATATCCGCCTATGCCTAAAGCGATATCTAATGAAAGAGCACCTGTAGGAACAATTTCAATATCTTTAATTTGAGAGTCTGCATTCAATCTCATGATTGAACCTTTGCCGAATTGTTTTTCAATTGTGCTTAAAGCTAAATCTAAAGCTTTTGCTTTTTCGCCTTGTGCTTTTGTATCTACAGTTGTTGGTGCTGCCATTGTGATCTCCTTTTATTTTTTGTTAATAAACTCATTTAAATGTTTAATTGCTTCAACACATGTCTGAAGCTGTATCGCTTTTCGATCACCATTAAAATGATGTTCGAAAACTTGTGTTTCACTTATTAGACCAGCCACTGCGATAAACACAGTGCCCACTGGCTTACTTGGTGATCCACCGCTCGGACCTGCTATTCCAGTTATCGAAACTGCTACCGATACATCAAGAGCTGCTTGCGCTCCATTAGCCATCTGCTTTGCAGTTTCTGAACTTACGGCTCCGTTAGTTTTTAAAGTCTCTTCCGATACCTTTAAAAAACTTTTCTTCACCTTATTGTCGTAACTCACAACCGAACCAGTAAAAACGTCGGAAACGCCCGCCAGTTCAGTAAAGTAGCTCGACAAAAGTCCGCCCGTGCAGCTTTCAGCAAAACCCACAGTCAGAACCTTGTCACGAAGAACCGAAACTATGCCTATAACTTCAGTTTGCAACCTAAAAGCTAGAGTAGAATGAAGTGTTTCTTCGTTTTGTTTCATATAACTTACATATGTATAATCTGTGTAAATTAATTGGCTGTCAAAGTAGAAATTTGAATTCCTAGCCAATTGGTCTGGTTATAGATGAGTTGCATCAAAATACTGCTTATTATTCCAGCTACTACGTCATCTGCCATTACGCCAAACCCGCCCGGAATCTTTTTATCCATCTGACGTATAGGTGGAGGCTTAACAATGTCGAAAAATCTGAAGAGCACAAAGCCAAACACTGCGCTTTGCCAAGTCACTGGCAACCAAACCATGGTAATTAAAAAACCCACCACTTCATCAATGACAATTTCTTTTGAGTCATGAGTACCGCTTTGGTCTTCATAAGCTTGTGCGGCCCAAACTCCGATAGGAAACAATAAAAATGTAACCACCATATATATTAGAGAACCCGTTTGCGCGAGCAAATACCAAACAGGAATAGTGGCCAGAGTGGCCACAGTTCCGGGAGCTTTTGAAATTTTACCTATTGAAAAAAAGGTGGCTAAGTTAATTAAAAATTTGTTCAGCATTTTAATTAATTATTTTTATCTACTATATTTATCTGGCTTAAAGCCATCATCTGCTTCATGGTTTTGTCCATACCTTCATTAGATCCATCTAAGAAGATGACATTACCTTTACCATTTTCTGCAAAATGTTTAACAGCATCCGTCCACATAGAAAATAAAATAAATGATGTATCTAAGCCTGCAGCTTTAATTTCTGATGCGGCTTTATGCATACCTTTGGCTACTTCTTGTCTGAAAAGTGCTATACCTTCACCGCGTAACTGCGAAGCTAGTTTTTCGGCTTCAGCTGAAATTCTTACTGCTAAACCATTGGCCTCTGCTTCTTTAGTTTTACGTATTAATAAAGCCTGAGCTTCATTTTCAGCAGCAGCTTTTAAGTTACTAGAAGCCACAACTTGCGCCATTGACTGCATAATAGTTTCATCAAACGAGATGTCGTTAAGTTGTAAATCTATTAAGTGGTAACCCCAGCTTTTTAAATCTTCATCTAGATTAGACTTAACCGCTTCAACGATGTCTCGTCTTAAAGCTAAAATTTCGTTTTGTCTTTTAGTAGCCACAAAACCACGCACGCTACCCTCAACCGTTCTGTTCAACGTCTGCATTAAGCTTCCGAAATCGATAAATTTGAAGGCCACGCTTTTAATTGTATCTTCAGTTTGATCAATTACTGAGTAAAGCAACATAGCCTTAAAATTAACATTGGCCTGATCGAATGTGATCGCCTGAAACTGTAACTCAATAGACTGATTTTGAATTGAAATACGACGAAATACGATTTCAATAAATGGAATTTTAATATTTAAACCTGGATACATAATACGACGGTACTTGCCGAACATCGTGACCACGGCCACTGTCCCTTGCTGAACGGTTACGAAAAACCCACCAACAAAAGCTAATGCTGCTAAAATGATTAAAATCGAGAAAAAGCCCAATTGCTCAAACATAAAAACTCCCTGGTACTAAATTTAGTTAACTTCGAAAGATTAACATAGCTTCAAAGCAAATTCTTTGACTGCCGAGTCAAGACTAAACTATTGATTTAGCTGATTTATTGTCATTTGCACCGTCTTTGACTAATATATTCTAATGTCTTTTAAGCAAAAAAAAGACAAGGAAGTTAATTATGATGAAAAGTTCTGAAATCAGAGAAAAATTCGTAAAGTATTTTGAAAAAAATCAACATTCGCTAGTCTCCAGCTCAAGCCTGATTCCTGAAAATGATCCCACGATCATGTTTGCCAACGCCGGAATGAACCAGTTTAAAAATTTATTTTTAGGACTCGAAAAACGTTCCTACACAAAAGCTGTTTCAGTACAAAAGTGTGTTCGCGCAGGCGGCAAACATAACGATCTTGATAACGTAGGCTTTACAGCTCGCCATCATACATTCTTTGAAATGCTCGGTAATTTCTCTTTTGGCGATTACTTTAAAAAAGAGGCTATTCACTACGCTTGGGACTTTTTAACTAATGAATTAAAAATTCCAAAAGAAAAACTTTATGTAACCGTGTTTGAAACTGACGACGAAGCGGCAGAGATCTGGCACAAACAAGAAGGCGTTCCTGCAGATCGTATTTTTCGTTTAGGCGAAAAAGATAACTTCTGGCGCATGGGCGATGTTGGACCATGTGGCCCCTGTACAGAAATATTTTATGATCATGGAGCGCAGTACGGAAAAATTTCAGATCCTTATAAAAGTATAGTTGCTGGCGAAGATCGCTATATAGAAATATGGAACTTAGTTTTCATGCAGTTTTATGAAGATGGCAAAGGCGGCAGAACTTCTCTTCCTAAACCATCAGTAGATACTGGTGCGGGCTTTGAGCGCGTTGTGGCTGCAATTCAAAAAAGGCACAATAACTATAAAACCGATCTTTTCGAACCTCTTATTAAAAAAGCTGTTGAAATTGCTGGCTTATCTAGCCTTAACGAACTTTATGAATTAGAAGCTGAGTCTCTTAAAAATTTAAATTCGTCGAACCCAACTGCATTATCTTCACAAGCAAAAGAAGCAGAGGCTACGCTATCAGCTCTACGAGTTCTTGCTGACCACTGTCGATCTGCATCTTTTCTTTTAGCTGACGGAGCACTTCCTTCAAACGAAGGCCGTGGTTACGTATTAAGACGCATCATCAGAAGAGCCATCAGATACGGTAGAAAACTTTCTACTCAAGCTTCATTTTTAGTTCCTATGAGTGAAGTTTTAATTGAACAAATGCAAGACTTTTACCCTGAGCTTCGTCTTAGAAAAAACTTAGTGCTCACGACTTTGAAAGATGAAGAAACACGTTTCTTACAAACACTTGATAACGGCACACTTATTCTTCAAGACGAAATTAAAAAAGCAAAAAGTAAAAATGAAAAATCTTTGTCTGGCGAAATTGTATTTAAGCTTTACGACACTTATGGATTTCCAGTCGACTTAACAGCTTTAATGGCTGCCGAAGAAGGTTTACAAGTTGATGAAGCTTCATTTGAAAAACATATGCTATCTGCCAAACAAAAAGCCAAAGCCTCTTGGAAAGGCAAAAGCCTTCAAGCAGACGAAAAACATATTATTGAGCTCACTCAAAAATTTGCAAAGTCTCCAACTTCATTTGTGGGTTACGACAAGCTGAACGACAGTTCTTCAATTATTGGTCTTTCAGATGGTGCCAAAGAAGTTACATCTCTAGGCGCTGGGCAAACTGGGATTGTTATTTTAAAACAAACTCCCTTCTACGCTGAAGGTGGCGGACAGGTTGGAGACCTTGGAGTTTTAATAACTTCAGGATCTGAAGCTCATGTTTTAAATACAACAAAACAAGCTGACGTATTTTTACATCATGTCGAAGTAACCAAAGGCGAAATCAAAGCTAACGAAACTGTTCAAGCCAAGGTTGAAACATCAGAACGCCGACAAACAACTACAAATCACTCAGCTACTCACTTGATGCATGCAGCACTTAGAAAAGTATTGGGCGACCACGTCACACAAGCAGGTTCTTTAGTTGATAGTACAAAAACTCGCTTCGACTTTACCCATAATAAACCTTTAAGCTCTGACGAAGTTGAAAAAATTGAAGCTCTTGTTAACGAAGAAATTGCACAAGCTAACCCTGTTAGCTCTGAGGTCATGCCTCACAAAGATGCCATCACTAAAGGTGCTATGGCTTTATTTGGCGAAAAGTATGGCGATCAAGTTCGCGTGTTAACAATGGGTAGTTTTTCTTGCGAGCTTTGCGGCGGAACTCACGTTAAAAATACTTCTGAAATTCGTGTTTTTAAAATCACTTCTGAGTCTGGCGTAAGTGCTGGCGTAAGACGTATTGAAGCTATTACTGGCACTGCAGCGGTAGAACATTTAATGAACAGCACTAATGAGTTATTATTTGCAAAATATGGCGCTGGCGTTGGTGGAGACAAAACTCTTATTCAGTGGATTGATGATAAAAAAGAAGAAATCAAAGATTTACAAAAGCAGATTAAAAAAGTTCAAGCCGGACAAATTAATATTGATGATTTATTAAAATCTTCAACTGCGTTTCAGTCACAATCGGGCGCTGCTCAATTGGTATTTGCAGATTTAGCTATAGACGACCGTGAAGTCTTATCGCAAATTTCAGATCAGCTTAAAAATAAAGTTCCACGCGGAATTATTATTGCCATCGGTAAAGGCGAAAGCTCGCACCCCGTTATTATTTCTGTGAGTAAAGAATTAAATGCGCAGTTCAAGGCTGGCGATATCTTAAAAGATTTCGCACAAGTACTTGGAGGCAAAGGTGGAGGTCGTCCAGACTTTGCACAAGGCGCAGTACCGGATAGAAGCAAACTTAAAGAGGCTTACGATTTAGTTTCTAAAAAGATTTTGCAATAATTTAGTTACTGCAAGATTGTTGTTTATAAATAGCTTTAAGGTTTTGAATATAACCTTTTAGTAAACTCGGTTGGTCTTCACATAGATCAACTGAGTTATTGCCACAAGTATCGCTCGCAGAACCCAAATCAAATTGTTCACGAGAAGTAATCAATTGCGCATAAGGCAATTGAATAGCCTGACCACAAACCTCTTGGCTACTTGTAACCGAACCCGACTTACAAACCTGAGAAGCTTTTAAAATAGAAACTAATTCGCTTTTTAATTCTTCATTTAAGCAGTAGTTTGCAGTGTTGCTATTAATATCTGAGCTTTCAACAATAACCCCAGTATTTAAATCAACCTTCAGTGTTTTATTATATAATACTTGGTAACTGTGGCCCGCTTTGGTTACTATTTTTGAGTCTTCAAAAATTAGGTTCACACTGCCTATAACTTCTTGATTTAAATCTACTTTTTGTGCTGCACTTGAGCCCAAAGAGACCTGATTAATTTCATCAGCATGAGGCGGCTTCTGGCAATTTTGAAATGACAAAAGTAAAGTTAATATAACTACAAGACCACCTAAAATTAATTTCATGCAGCCTTCTTTTCAGGTACTGCGCCAGCTAATTTACTTACAACTTTAGCTCCACACTCACCGCAAAATTTGCTCTCAAGTGACACTATAGATTGGCACTGCCCGCAAGCAACACCTGCTATCGCGGTTTTCTTTTTAGGTCCGTCATCGGTGTCTGCTAAATCAACAAAACCTTTTTCGTTTAATTTATCGATCTCTTTAATTAAGGCCCAGATATCGATTTGAGTTTTAAATTCTTTTACATCGAACTGCAATTGCACTTTACCGTCAGCTGCATTTTTTCTTTTACAAAATAAACCTTTAGCTTCTAAAGCGGTAAAATGGCCAGCACCAAGGCTTACGCCGTAATCTTTAAAAAATTCTACAACTTCATTAAAGTCTTTTGAAACAACTCCATATTTATCAGGAACAACACCTTCGTAAGATAACAATAGCAATCTTAGGCTGCTGTAATTGGCTTCATCGTATTTTAATAACTCCGACTTACCACCTTTATAATAGTAATACTGATAAAATTCAAAAAAGGCTTCTAGTGCTGGCAAATCATAAAGCTCAAAACCCTGAATTTCTGTTTGCGCTTCAGGATCTGGATTATTCGGGTCACGACCCATAACATATTCCGCTTGTTTTAATTTAACTAAAATTTGAGTAGCTTGCTCAACTCGTTTTAAAGACTCACCAAAAATTCTTTGAGAATAATTTCTTAGTGTTAGCCAATCGGTTTTTGCGCGATTGCCATCTTTTAAACCTTTATGATTTAATACATGAAAGATCGAACCAAATACTCGCGGTATCGAGTCTTCAGAGCAAGGCACTGCACTTCTATCTTGTTTAGAGTTTTTAACTTCATTGACGGCCCATTTTAATTTGTCAGCCAGAGTTTTTATAAATGATTTATTCACAGGATTTAAAGACTCGTATTGAGCTTTGAAAACATCAAGAGGCACTTCTGTAACTTTAAGCTCTTGCATAGCTAAACCAGAATATAAATACTGACTTGTACCCAGCACAACTAAGTCGCCAAAAACATAACCGTTACCCACAGTCATGATGTCGATAATTTTATTATTTTTTTGAAGACACAAGTTAACTTGTCCCGACTGAATAACAAATACAGATTGAATTTTGTCGCCAGCTTTAAAAAGAAACTGACCTTTTTTAATGACCTTAATATCAGACATAGACGAAATTCCCCTATAAGGTCTTATCGTCTAGTCTCAATTTAAGCTTGAACTAAAAAATAACTTTTTTTGTCTCAAATAGAGACTTTTCAAGTCTGACTAGGCTGTCTGAGCCGGAGCCTCAGATTCCGCATAGAATTTCTTTTTAAGATCGGCTTGAACCTGAATCATTGTTTCTTCTAATAATACGTTAAACATCTGTTCAGCTACCACATTGTACATGCTTGCCAAAGTTCTAAGAGTATTGATCGGTGGCTGAGAAATACCGCGCTCCCAGTTAGATATAAACTGCGAAGTGCTATAACCTAGCTTAGTAGCCACATCTTTTTGAGAAAGACCTGACTGAGTACGTTTTTCTTTTAGGAACTGAGCTAATTTGTTTGAATCTTGTTGCATAAGAACCTTCTTATAAATCTTTATAC
>JBEBIK010000411.1:0-2075 GCA_040080445.1 Pseudobdellovibrio sp. | reverse complement strand
CTTAGATAATTCGCTAAGACCAGGAACTTGTGAACCTAAATAAGTTAACGCCGCATTGTCCGTAATCGCCGTAAGACCCACAGCCCCAAGATAAAGGGTCATATCATTTAAATTTAAAATTAAGGGCTCTAACCACCACTTCTGAAAAGAACCAAATACAATTAGTCCCGACAGAAAGAATGCCACCAGAAAAGCTTCTTTGAATTTAAGTTCGTCTTGAAAAATTTTGGTGACCGTAACTAAACCCATAAAGATTAAAAATACTCCGAAAAAAACTTGCGAATAATGAGCCGTAGCCACGATAGAAACTAGAAATATTAAATGAATTATTATAACCCAAGCTGGCATTGGGTATTGAGCCGACTCTATAGGTTTCAGCATTTCAATTATTTTAGATTTATACATCAAACTAAACACTATCGTATTCAGAAAAACGGCAACTATAGCTGCCTCTCCCAACATGATAAATACATCTGCTAGCGACCAGCCCCATGTTCTGGCTACAACTAAAATTGGGGGCGCCGCAAAGTTAGTGAGTGCTCCACCCACAGAAATATTAACGAATAACAAGCCAATAATAGGATACAGCAGTGAGTTTTCTATTTTTTGGTCCGTCATCATTCGGTACAATAAAAGAGCTGTAATCGTTATAGCTGCTGGTTCGGTGATCAACGAACCTAGTAGTGGCCCTACGGTCATGAGTACAAAAAATTGCGTTCTTACCTGATTGGTTTTAAATAACTTTTCGATAATACGACTACACAGCAAAATAAATTGTCTAGCCACGGTAACAATTGGCCTAGTTGAGGCTACAATCATAATACAAAATATAAATAAGGGTTCCGTCATATTTAACGACTGTTGATACTCAATAACTGGATGAATGCCATCCATGCACATCCATAAAATCAAAAATAAAAAAGCCCAAAATCCAAAAACAACTTCCACCTCAGAAAGTAGATGAAAAAAAGCTTCTAGCGCTGAACCTTTTTTAAATTTATGTGCCAATTTTGCAAAATAGGATACTAAAAATGTATGCAGTAAAGCCACTGCAAAAAAAGCAGCACCAAGGTGTTCAATTTGCATCAATGCCCCTCTTTTTTATCTATTCGTCGTCAAGCTCGTCATCGCCAACAACGCCGAGATTGTATTTTTCAATTCTATAGCGCATCGATCTAAATGAAATCTGTAAAAGCTTAGCCGCTTTCTTTTTAACTCCACCAGCCGCATGAATAGCTTTAATTAAAAGTTCTTTCTCGATTTGCCCCATGACTTTATCAAGATCTAAACCGCTATCTCCCATTTCAATTTCGTTGCTTGAAGCCATTTTGCGGCCAGATGTTGTATTCACAATCGGGGGTAAAGACTCAGGTAAAATTGTAGAGCCAGCTTCTAAGGCCACTGTTCTTTCAATCATATTCTCTAACTCTCGTACGTTACCTGGATAGTTATAACCTTTTAAAATATCCATTGCTTCAGTCGAAATACCCGAAATAGATTTATTAAGTTTTTCGTTATATTTTTTTAAAAAATGGGCAGCTAGTAATGGAATATCGTCGGCACGCTCACGCAAAGAAGGCGTTTTAATATTAATAACATTCAAACGATAAAATAAATCTTGTCTAAAAGTGCCTTTAGCAACCATATCTTCTAAGTTACGATTTGTAGCTGCAATAATGCGAACTTCAATTTTCATATCATCAGTTGCACCTACACGACGAATAATTCTCTCTTGAATGGCTCTTAAAAGCTTGACCTGAATAGACATAGGTAATTCGCCTACTTCGTCTAAAAACAGAGTGCCGCCGTCGGCCACTTCAAATAGACCTACTTTGTCTACGATAGCACCGGTGAACGAGCCTTTTTTATGACCAAACATTTCTGATTCCATTAAATTTTCAGGAATAGCTCCACAATTGATTGTTACAAATGGTTTATCCTTTAACGGGCCATTGTAGTGGATGGCTTTAGCTACAACCTCTTTACCAGTGCCTGATTCGCCCGTAACTAAAATATTAGTTGGAGCCTGAGACACTCTTCTCACTAAATCAAAAATAGAGTGCATGGCCGTAGAG
>JBEBIK010000054.1:0-9470 GCA_040080445.1 Pseudobdellovibrio sp. | reverse complement strand
TACCAGGCAAGCCGATTTTTTTTCCGAACTCTTCTGAATCAAAAGCCTTTTGATTGGCCATAACTTGAGCGGCAAATGCCTCATTCAATTCAACTAAACCAATATCTTGCATAGATAAACCAGCACGTTTTAGAGCGATAGGAGTAGAATACGCTGGGCCCATTCCCATTCTTTCAGGCTCTAATCCCGCGAAAGCATAACCGCGAATTCTGACTAGAGGTTTATAACCAAGTGCTTCTGCTTTTTCACGCGACATCATGAGCACTACAGCTGCACCATCTGTAATCGGACATGAATTACCTGCTGTGATTGAACCTGTATTTTTATCAAAGAAAGGTTTTAGTTTTGCTAAAGCTTCCATCGTCTGGTTGTCACGAGGACCAACATCTTCAGTTATTGTTTCTTTGTAATCTGGTGGTAAATAGAATGGCGTAAGCTCTTCAGCTAATTTAGCTTTAGACGCAACCGCTTTTTGGTGCGAACGAAGAGCGTACTCATCTTGCTCTTTACGTCCTATACCAAATTCTTTTGCAATCACTTCTGCTGTCATTCCCATATTCATTCCGACAAATGGATCTGTCAGACCTTCTGCTAAAGTAATAACAGGTTTATATTTTGTTTTTACTAGCGGTGGCGTAGTTACCATTTCTTTAATTTGCGAAAGATCGGCTTTGAACCAGTCCCATAATGCTGACATTCTTGCGCCACCAGTTTTTGCTGACCCAAGTCTTTCAATAATGCTTGTTATTGACGGAGGCATTAATAGAGGCATTTGTGACATATTTTCAGTACCGCCAGCTACAATCATTTCCATTGTTCCTGATTTAATTCTTTCATAACCTGAAGTAATACTTTCTAGTGCAGAAGCACAGTTACGGTGAACTGTTACAGCAGAAGTTTTTATCGGAAAACCGGCATTCAAAGCCACTACTCTCGAAATATTAACAGCATCTGAAGGCGAACCGGTGTTACCCATAATCACCTCATCAACTAAATCTACATTTAGATTTGTACGGGCAATTAACTCTTTCAGCGCCGCTTGTCCTAATTGAGCAGCATGTACTGTTTTAAGTTTTGTTCCAGATTTTGCAAATGGAGTGCGCACTCCTTCAACAATTACAACATCGCGCGGGCTTTTAGGCATAGAACTCATAAGAACTCCTCTGATTTGATACTTGAGCTGATTATTTTAACCCCTAAAATACCTAAGTGGCAATTGACGCTTGTTAGCAAGCTAGACCGTTTAAATTGTGCTTTTAAAGACTCAGACTTAGAATAAACACT
The DNA here is from genome assembly GCA_040080445.1 of Pseudobdellovibrio sp. Classification (GTDB taxonomy): domain Bacteria; phylum Bdellovibrionota; class Bdellovibrionia; order Bdellovibrionales; family Bdellovibrionaceae; genus Pseudobdellovibrio. The sequence goes on along the minus strand of JBEBIK010000054.1, from coordinate 8,186 downwards.
CTACAAAATGAGGTTAAGTTTGGGTAATACTACTGACAAATCCACTGAGAAGACTGCTCTTGAAATTTCAAATTTCGAAAAAGAGGCTCTTGAGTTTCACCAAAAAGGCCGTCCAGGCAAAATCGAGGTTATATCAACAAAAGATTGTAACACTGAAAAGGCACTTTCACTGGCCTATTCTCCAGGTGTTGCCGCTCCTTGTATGGCCATCGCCAAGAATCCAGAAAAAGTTTACGATTATACAAGCAAAGGGAATTTAGTAGCCGTAATTTCCGATGGTACAGCTGTACTAGGATTAGGTAACATTGGGCCCTTAGCTTCAAAACCCGTAATGGAAGGTAAAGGAATATTATTTAAAAACTTTGCCGGAATCGACGTTTTCGATATCGAAATTAAATCTTCTTCGCCACAAGAGTTTATTAATGCTGTTCGTACTCTAGAACCCACTTTCGGTGGAATCAATCTAGAGGATATTAAAGCCCCTGAATGTTTTGAAATCGAAGAGACTTTAAAAAGAGAAATGAACATCCCAGTATTTCACGATGACCAACACGGAACTGCTATCGTCAGTGGCGCTGCGCTTTTAAATGCCGCCCACATCATCGGCAAAAAACTCTCTGAAATGAAATTAGTTATTAATGGAGCTGGTGCAGCCTCAATTTCTTGTACAAAAATATTTGTAAGTCTCGGCGTTAAAAAAGAAAATATTTTAATGTGTGACTCTTCAGGCGTTATTTACAAAGGCCGCACAAAAGGCATGAATAAGTATAAAGAAGAGTTTGCTAACACAACTGAAAAACGCACTTTAACTGAAGCCTTGAATGGGGCTGACGTATTTATAGGACTTTCTGTGGCTGGAGCTGTAACTGGCGAAATGATTAAGCTCATGAATAAAGATCCCATTATCTTTGCAATGGCAAATCCAAATCCAGAAATTACTCCAACTCAAGCCTTGGCTTCTCGCCCCGATGCAATTGTTGCAACTGGACGTTCAGATTACCATAACCAAGTTAATAACGTTTTAGGATTCCCTTCAATTTTCAGAGGTGCACTCGATACTCGCTCCACGCAAATTAATGAAGAGATGAAATTAGCTGCCTGTCATTCGTTGGCCAAATTAGCCCGCCTTGATGTTCCAGATAAAGTATCTGCTTCATATGGTGGTCAGAAATTTAAATTTGGTCGTGAATATTTAATTCCGAAGCCTTTCGATACACGCGTGTTAATGTGGGTAGCTCCTGCTGTGGCCAAAGCTGCTATGGACTCAAAAGTAGCAACTAAACCAATTACCGACTGGGAAAGCTACCGCGATAAATTAGAGGCTATTCAAGGGCCTAAAAAAGTTTTCATTCGCGAAGCTGTTCATCGCGTACACGAAAATGCTGTTCGACTTGGATATACACCTCGAGTTGTATTTCCTGAGGGAACGAGCTCTAAAATTTTAAAATCTATACGTACATGTATTGAAGAAAAAATCTGCATTCCTATCATCATAGGCTCTGCTGAAAGAATTCAAGAAAAAGCAAAAAAGCACGATATCGATTTAACTGGTGTCGAAATCATTTACCCATCTTCTCACCCTAAGTTTATGGCGTACACGCAAGAGTTGTACAAGCGTCGTCAGCGCAAAGGTATCAACATTAAAGAAGCCGAAAGATTAATGAACGATCCAAACTACTTTGCTTCTATGATGATCGATCAAGGCGATGCAGATGGTATGATCAACGGAGCCACAACTAACTATGCTGAAGCGGTAAAACCAATTCTTCACACTGTAGGTTTAGCTAAAGACTCAGTGCCTGCAGGTCTAAATATCGTTTTAGCCGACAATAAACTTTTATTCTTTGCTGATACTACGGTTAATTTTAACCCAACAGCTGAACAATTAGCTCAAATTGCTATTCAAACAGCCCACGTGGCTGAATACTTCGGTCAAAAGCCACGTATTGCAATGCTCAGCTTTTCAAATTTCAGCGGAAGTGGCGAAACACCGTTAAAAATGAAAAAAGCGGCTGAGTTAGCTAAAAAACTGCGACCTGATTTACATATCGATGGCGATATGCAGGCTGATACTGCAGTTAATTCTGAAATTCAAAATAGAATCTTTCCATTCTCGGGTTTAGGTGGCGAAGCGAATATCCTAATCTTCCCTAACCTAGAAAGTGCGAATATATCGTATAAATTGCTTCAACAACTTGGAAAAGTAGAAGTTTTAGGTCCCTTCTTGCTTGGCGTAAGAAGAGCTGCTAACGTTTTACAAAGAACGACCACTGAAGAGACCATCTTCAGTTCAGTTGTTTTAACAGCATTAGAATCACAGTTTATTGCCGACTGGAGAAATAAAAAACATTGAATCAAATTCGCATTAACGAAAAAGATAAAGTCATAGTTGTTGGTGTTGGGCTCAAATCAGAACCCATAACTGAAATTAAAGAAAATCTTTGCGAACTCGAAGAGCTGGTTTTTGCCGCCGGTGGAGAGGTTATCGGATCCACAGTACAAGTCCTTCCTCAATGGAATCCGAGTACGCTCATCGGCAGCGGTAAAGTTTTAGAAATTAAAGAAATGGTGGCTGAAAGCCAAGCCGATTTAGTTATTGTCGATCATCAATTATCTGGAATTCAAACAAGAAATTTACAAGAACAAATTGGCTGTAAAATATTAGATAGGTCTCAACTTATTTTAGATATCTTCGCACAACGTGCACGTACTTACGAAGGTAAGCTCCAAGTGGAACTGGCTCAGCTCCTAGATCAAATGCCAAGAATGATTGGCGCTTGGAATGAGTCGCTATCAAGACTTGGTGGTGGTATCGGCACAAGGGGCCCTGGCGAAACTGCTCTTGAAAATGATCGCCGCAGAGCTAAAGAAAAAATTTCTTTTATTAAGAAAAAATTAGACGAAGTTTCTCAGCACCGCGCACAACATCGTCAGTCCCGCAAAAGAAATGAAATTCCAAGTTTTGCTCTCATTGGCTATACCAATTCAGGCAAAAGTTCTTTACTCAATAGGCTAACCGGCGCGCAAGTTGTAGCTAAAAACATGGTTTTTGCTACACTCGACCCAACAACTAGAAAAATATATTTAGATGAAGGCCCTCCTGCCGTTGTAACAGATACCGTGGGGTTTATTCGTAAACTTCCAACTCAATTGATTGAAGCCTTTAAAGCCACTCTCGAAGAGTCTGCAGAAGCTGATATATTACTACATGTTGTAGATCTTTCATCTCCCAATATGGATCGCCAGCTCGAAGTAGTTGAAGGCCTCATTAAAGAGTTCAAATGGGAAGGAAAAAAAATTATTCATATTTTTAACAAGTTTGATATTGCAACACCTGATCGTCAGTTCAAGGTTAAACACTTTCCGAGAGTGTTCGTAAGTGCTTTAACTGGACATGGCTTCGACCAGCTCAAAAGATTAATGGCCGATTCCATCAATGAAATGCAAACAGAAGTTGAACTCTATTTTGATAGAGTTAATGAGTATCGCCTTTATGATTTAGGCCGCGAAGCTAAGATTATACGTAAAGAAGCAGCCACCGAAGGCACTATATGCATTGCTATGATGACTCCAACTCTCATGAATAAATGGAAAGATTTCCTAGTTAAGTAACTACCCGTCTCTCTATGAGACATGTCACTGCTTTATACACCTGTCTTTATAATCTAAATCTGGTCTCATACCAATACAGTCATATTCTTTATATTCGATAAAACTTAGGCAGAGTTTTTGCTTTAGCTTATACTTATGAAACTGAAATATATGAAAAACCTATTTAAAATACTTTGTTTAGTTGTAACAACTTTTTCGTTTTCAGTTCAAGCGACTGATCTACCTTTCAGCTATAGCAACACCAAATCAGTTCACTTAAGAAACAATAACTTAGGTAGCCCACAGGCAATTGAGGCTGGAGCAGAAATCACTATAGACCCGAAGTTTTTATTAGAAATGCTAGGGAGCGAAAATCCAACTCAAGAGCAAGTACAAAGACTTTTACTTAATCCAGGCGAAGCTTCAAAAGATAAAGTCGTAACTCAACAATTCCGTGACGTTAATAACGGCAAACCTAAGAATGATTATTTCTTTCCGGTGATAGTAAAAACTAAAACAGGTGAAACAAAAGCTGGTAAAATGGCATTTTCTTTCTACAACAGAACAGGAATGCTCGAAATTAAAAGAACTGATGGCGCCGATCCTACACAGTTTCAAAGTAGTCAAATCACAGCTCAATTACGGGATTTAATCGATCAAAATAAAGCAACTGAAGCGCAAAGCTGCCAACAGTGCGAAGCGGTCTCTAACAAACCCACTCAAAGTATTGCTGATCTTGCTCGAGCACTTGAATCGAGCTCAAAAGATTCTTCTAATCAACTCTGGGCCAAATACAAAGAATTTACTAAAGAGTTTACTGCCGCTCACAGAAAAATTAAAAAATCTGATGCTGGCCAAATGAAACGTCTTTACATAAAGAGCTTAATCGATAAATTCGGACAAAAAGATGCTGCAACTATTTTAGCAGCACTAACAGCCTTCGCCGAAGCTCCTTACCGTGATAATGTAAATGCTCAAATTGCTGAAATGTCGGCTGTATTAAAAGTTGTCGATAATCGTGCTAAAAGTGGAGCAAGAGGCCAAAGTAGAACATTAAAAGACATTGGATTAGCTAATGGCGCAGATCCCCTATTAAAAGCTATCTTAGCGGACTGGCAATTCTCCGCATGGAATGACCGAGATAATAATTTATTAAGAATATTAAACTACACTCCAGACCGTTCAGATGCGATGACAAATCGTAAAATGGCCTTCGCTTTCGAATCTCAAAGATTAATGCAAGATGGAAAAGTAGAATTTATGGGTAAAATGAACGATCCAAAGCTTCATCACTACCATGCAAATTATGTTAATCCGAACTGGGATAGAGCTGCAAATCGCGTAACTGAGCCCACAATTAAAGTTGATGGTGTTCCCGTAGATTTAAGTAAACAAAGAGGCGCGAGACATGTGTTCTACGCGGGCTTAGCTTGATTAAATATATTTTCTTAGTTTTATTACTTGGAGCGGCTTCAGGGCATGCCGAAGAATTTCAAGCTCTAAAAGAAGAACCTAAAAAAATAAACTGCAGCAATAATAAAGAGAGCGTCACATTTGACGCGCTCAAAAGTAAATATACTATATACGATAAAAACTCGCGTGATATAAAACTAATAAAATGTGAAAAAATACAAATTAAAGATTTAAGCTTCTACACCTTACTCATTAGTAGCGAAGTCATGGACGGAACTGAGCCCCAAAAAGTTTTAACCTATGAAGTGGTCGTGCTTGATAAAAAAACCAATTCATTAAAAACAGCCAGATCAGAAATTGTAGACCAAATTGATATCTCAGGCGATAGCGTTCCGACTCAGTTCGAAAGCACACTTAAAATAAAATGGGGAATAGGTGCAAAAAATAAAAATGTTCAATTAAGAATTGAGCTCAGCGAAAAAAATGAAAAACCTAAACCTTACCTATTAAAGTTCAATACTAAGTCTCAGTGGTTTGAAAATATTTTCTAAGAATGATTAGCTTCAGCTAATCTATTTTGTAGACGTTGTTCACGGCGACGCTTGGCCGCTTCAAAACGTCTTTTTTCAGTTTCGTTACTTAAATGTAAAGGCGGAACCTCTGTTGGCTTACCATAAGAATCCAAAGCAACAAACGTCATATAAGCCGAAGCCGTATGAAAACGCTCAGAAGTTAGCGGATTTTCTGCTTCTACTCTTACGCCGACTTCCATCGAAGTACGTGAAGTAAAATTAACACAGGCTTTTAAGTTAACAATCCAGCCTTTTTTAATTGGAGCTATGAAATTTAATTGATCTATACTTGCTGTGACTACAGCTTTATTCGAGTGCCGCTGACCTGCAATTGCAGCTGCGATGTCGATCCAACACATAACTTGTCCACCAAAGATAGTGTCCATTGTATTTATGTGCGATGGCAAAACAAGTTGGGTCATTACAACTTCAGAGGAGCTTACGCTTTTTCCCTTAGACATTGTAACAACCCAACATAATTAACATCCTAAAAACTAAACGCCGATATCAGAATTACCGCGTCCGCCACCGAAGTTGCCTACGCCTGGAAGAGTGATAGTCGCGTTGCCAGCAGGCATCGTGTTACCAGCAGTTGTTTGAGTGTTGTAAGCTGTAGCTCCAGCAGGCTGAGCCGCTTCTTGACGAGCTTCACTTTCAACAAAACCAAGATGAGGAAGGCACCATACGATTAATTGGGCGCGAGATTTAACATTCATTTTTTTATAAATGTTCGTTAAGTGAAACTTAACTGTTTTTTCTGTCACGAATAACTGATTTGCAACTTCCTTGTTAGAAAGTCCTTTAGAAACTAGTTCTGCAACTTCAGATTCACGATTCGAAAGACCCTTTTGTATTAATATATCTCTGAGCATCCTTGCTCCTCCTACTTAATTGTTTCGTTTACTTTTAGGTGTTCGTTTGAAACAGACCAGACAATCCTTAGTCTTAATGTTTGCTTCCAACAGAACAACAACAACCTGTCTTTAAGTCTGACAACACTTTGGCCAGAACGCAATACCTTTGACCTTATTTTTTTTTAAAACTAGACCGATTTATTCTCGTCTTAAAAAAATGTCAGATCTCATAAGTTTGTTTTAACCTGTTTTTGCTATTCGTTAGTCTAAGGTTTTTCACCTATGTTTGCGTATTTTTTCTTCAAATAGTCTAAGACCTCGGCCTTTGTCTTATAGACCTCATTAAATTGACTAATACGTATATGTTTTAACTCTGTAGAGATCACATGGTTCGGCACTAAAGAAAGTAAATCTTGAGCCTTAACGAGCGCTTCAGCATGTAAATTAATACTACCCTCTACTTCTTTTACTAACGAATTTTGAATTAGTCTCGCATCACTCAGTAAGTGTAAAGTTTCACGATTCAAGGCTGAATTTTCAACTTCATAGGCCAACTCAGCCAAAGGTCGCTGCTGCACTTGAGCCATCAAAAAACGAATTGCCGAATACTTCTGAGCTTCTAGATTTGAAACTTTTAGGCGCTTTTTGAGAATTGCCAAAAAATCGGTTTCGGGACTTAAAATATAAATGATGACGAATAACACCCAAGAAGACTCTGTAATATTCTTAAAGTTGATTCTCTTGAGGCTTTCAAAATTTAAAGAGTCCGAATCTAAAATTTCTTTGAGAAGCTCACAAAAAAGACTTTCTTCCGAAATAAACTCCCAAGACTCGATTTTGTTTATTTTTTTAAGCTCATCCCAAACCCGCTCACCGCTAATCAGTTTAATTTTTTTGAGTAATTTTGTTGCGGCAGCATAGGTTGCAGGTTCAATCTTAAATCTCATTTGTGCTGAAAATCTTACGAGCCTTAGTATCCTTAAGTGGTCTTCATTAAATCTAACTTCGGCATTACCAACACAGCTCATAACACCTGCGCTCATATCGCTTAAACCATTTCGGTAATCCACTATAAGCTGACGCTCATCATCCCAAAACATCGCATTAATCGTAAAATCCCGACGTTCAGAGTCCTTATAAGGAGTCGAAGAGTTTACCAAGTTAGGACGTCGACCATCTAAATAATCAGACTCTTGCCTAAACGTAGCCAAATCAAAGAATTCAGCGTTGCCTATGGGTAGCTTAATTACACCAAAACTCTCTCCAACAAGTACAGCATTAGGAAAAAGCTCTTTTAAAACTTCTGTGGTTGCATCCGTTACCAAATCAAATTCATGCACTTCTCGACCTATATAAAAATCGCGTACGGCACCACCAGCTATCCAACAAACAAACTGATGCTGAGCTAAGGTAGCTTTTACGGCTACATAATCTTTATAAAGACGATGCTTTTTTAACTTTGTTGCAATATTATCCACAGCTTAATTATGACTGATTTAAGTAACAGCCTCAATCATTTTAAAAACACTTTTGAGCTCAATCAAGTTGAGGTTCAAAAAATTAAATCGCCTATAAGTATAGACTTCTATGAAAAGTGGCTGGCCAATAATTATCAGGGCAGCATGCAATACCTATCTACCCACTTTCCGATAAAAAAGAACCCTCTGCTTCTAGACGCAAAACTAAAATCAGTTATCTCAATAGCTCAAAGTTATTTTCCAGCCGTGCAACCAGCCAACAATAAGTCTCCAGCTCG
>JBEBIK010000410.1:0-2086 GCA_040080445.1 Pseudobdellovibrio sp. | reverse complement strand
TCTACTAAAGTCATTTTCATTTCGCGAGGAATTTGGCCTACTAAATCGTAACCGTAAACATCGCCGCCCGTGATAGCCTGAGTTACATTTACAAGTACAGTGGCCTTCACTTCAAACTTACGGTGCAATTTACCATCAATGTAGACTGCAACTTGATACGACAACTCACTCGGTAAACGAGAAAGCGAAGCGTCTGATTGATCTTTAATTTTAAGACTCACTGTTAATGACTTTTCTTCGCCCCCGGCCCAGTTGTTTAAATCTTGCTGAGCTTTTACTAATGTTACATCAGGTTCGATAGCAGATTCAGATGAAGACTTAACAACTACCTGAACTTTTTGACCCTTGATATCTTTCCAGTAATTTTTAAGCGAGATATCAAAGCTTAAGTCTGTGGATTTACGATCCCAATTAATGTACTGAACATCTTTATGCGCTGGTAAAATTAAAGCTTGCGCCGATACTTCTAAAGAACGAGTCATGTCTAAGAGACCTGACAACACAGTTTTAGTGTAAGGTGCTGAAGCATCTACGGATTGAGGCTTGCCGTTAACGGGACCAACTAAGATGGGTAATTCTTTTTTTACTTTACGCGCACCCAACATCAAACGTGGGTAAATTTCAGAAGATTTTACACCACGAGATAACATCTCAGCTATAACTCCAGTAACAAATGGTGTAGCTTGCGAAGTTCCTGATTTATAGTCGTAACCTTTATAACCTGGCATTCGAAGAGAACGAATATTTTCTGGAATCATCGATAAGATCTCAACTCCAGGCGCTGCTATATCCACTCCAAAACCAAAGTTAGTAAAGCTTGCTAAAGAACCATCTGGAGAATGAGCGCCTACGCAAATTACCCCTTTATACTGACAAGGGCGAAGCAAAGCATTTGTAGAGTCATTACCAGCTGCTGCTACAATAATAATTCCACGTTTTTGGGCTTCGGCAATGGCTTCTTTAATGATTTCTGTATTTTGATCTTCAGGCCATCCCATTGAAAAATTAATAACCTCTGCGCCATTATTCATAGCGTAGATAATTCCGCGAGCCACACGCTCACTCAGCATAGTTTCAGTTTCGTAACCATTACGAATATTTTCATTTGGAGAAAGATCAATACTAAATGGCTTAATGGGCTCATTGGGCCCAACACCAATAATTTGTACCGGAATAATTTCAACATTTTCGGAAACCATAGCAATAATGCCTGAAACGTGAGTTCCATGACCATCATTATCGCCAAAGTCTGGACGACCTATAATATTATTAGGTGTATTTTTAATTTTTTGATCCAGAACACTCCAACCATGGCAGTCGGCTGGGTATACATTTTCGGCTGCTTTTAAAACTTCATCACGACAATTGTTGTCGTTTACATCTTTGGCAACTTCTTGGCAGGCTTTAAGCTTTTCTAAAGCTTCGCACTTATCTGCTTTAGTTGTTAAATATGATTTTAAATCTTTATTTTCTAAATCAAAGCCCGTGTCGAGCACGGCTACTTTAACTTTACGACCCTTAACAGGTGTTGCTAAGCGCACATCTTCGCCAGCAACAGCTTGGAGTTTATAACTTTGTAGCGGGTTAATGTAAGTATTAACCGAAGCCCCATTATTTTTTAGACCCCACATTAAATCCTGATGACTGAATGCAAGAGCTGTTGATGAGACTAAGCTTAGTAGTAAGAATTTCTTCATTTGCGTTATCATTAGAAACCACCCGCAGTTTGATCTAACTCTGTTATGTTAATTTTTGATTTTTCAGCGAACACGCTGATTAAACCATTGGCGTAAGGATGTTTTTTGCTAGGCTCACCGTATACGTTTGATACGTAAGTTCCGTCATCTCCGTCTTCGTCGCCCGATCTAAAACCTGTTACTTCAAGATAGTAAATAAATTTTTCAGCACCTAAGTAGTTTAATAACGAAGCTTGCGGAATTTTTTCGTCTAAAACATAGAGCACTTCTGTCATCCATTTGTTTTGCTCGCGTAAGTTATTGGCTGGAAATTTACGAGATAGTTTAATGAGTTTTTCTGCCCATGGCTCCATGCACTCATAGCTTGAGCCATTTAACCAAGTGTAAGT
>JBEBIK010000409.1:0-2089 GCA_040080445.1 Pseudobdellovibrio sp. | reverse complement strand
GGTTTCGGTTTTACCTAGGGCTTTTGCATGACGAACGAAGATTATTTTTTTGGTTTTCATAGGCTGTAGTCTAATTACTTAATTCCAAATATGGTAGGCTAAATAACAAAGTCCTGCGCCGACTCCCCAGTCAAACCATGGGTTGGGCGTGAAATAACTGTACGCCATTAGTAGTACGCCTATAACAATCACTCTTACGTCTGCTTTACGCTTACCTTCGCGTAGCATCCATAAACCAATGGAGCTAAACAGTAGGCCCGCAAGAATTGACGAGAGCGATATATTCAGCACTTAAAAAACTAAACACTTATCGTTTTTATTAATAGCAAATTTTACTTTTAAATAATTAATTTGCTCTGTGGGGTCTGTTACCCCAGCTAACACTGGAGCACGACCCGTAAGCAACTGATCAAACACATTACAGTAGTTAACTTGGCCCTTCATGTTTTCTTTATTAAACACTTCATGTACACCACTGGCTTTACCGGGTTTATCGCCAAGCTTAGAAATATCAAGATAAATAGCTTTTGATGAAAGTGGCAACACTGGAACTAAACCTAGTGGCTCTCTGCCTTCTTCTCTGGAGTCATCTGATTTTTCCAAAATATCGTCGTCTCTGTTAATGGTTACAAATACTTTTTCATTTTGTGAAACATCATTTAACCACTCCCAGTGCTTTACGTTGTCGGCATCGGGGCTAGTAAGTACCACTTGTGAAAAGAGCGGACGACTGGCCACCGGCCAACCACCTTGTTGTTGCACCATCGTTTGCACAACAATTGAACCCATGCTGTGCGCTAGCATAGTTAATTTTTTAGATTGATTCTGTGGAAGGGCCAAATAATTTTTTAATGAAGTTAAAACTTTTTTAAGTGACTCACCGGCTGCTGGCATTCGCGACAAAGGTGCGCTTCGATCGTACATAAAAGCTTTTGATTCCCAGTTAAACATCAGCACGCGCACTTTGTATTGAGTTTCGAGCTTACGAACTGCCCCGCCTTCTACGAAGGTTCCGCTCACTAAACTTTTATTAGGCTCGTTACCTCTGCCGTGTACAAACAACAGAACGGGTTGATTATACGAGAAGGCTTTATCAAGTGCTGCACCCACTTCATTAAAACCAAATTTTTGGCCATCAGAAAGATATAGCGGATAATTCGCATCGAAATTATACTTTTTTAAAATGCTCGGGCCATTTTCTTCTTCATTATTAATGGTTGCGCCCATTGCTAAAAGTAAAACCAAAGAAAAAATTAGATATTTCATTTAAGTACCGCCGTGGTTAAGGTCTGTGACTCTAGCCTAAACTAGTTATGAGCGAATCAACCTAGACGCCTGATCTTTTTTAGCCCTTGGTTGGTAGATATTTTTTTATTTTATTCTTTAATCTAGGCAAAATATGCCGCACCGACTTTGGGCTTGTGAGTGATTTTCTAAATTTGTAATTCTGTTTTAATTAAATCAAAATAATCTCAAATGCCAGAATTTGTAAAAGTTAATAAAGATATGTATTTGTTTGAAGAAGGCGATGCTCCCGATGCGATGTATATCGTTAAGTCTGGACAAATCAGTCTTTTTATTTCCGATGGTACTAACCAAAAAGTTGTGGCCACTGCAACACCCGGACAACTCATAGGTGAAATGGCTTTGTTCGATAAAAAACCTAGAAGCGCTACTGCAAAAGCAATCGTGGCATCTGAAGTGGTTAAACTCCCCTACGCGCAACTCGACAAAGATTTGTCTAAAATGCCCGAGTGGGTTCAATCCATCTTAAAAAAAAAGAGAAGCAAATACGAAATTTTTATTAGAAAAATAGTTCTTAATGTTGAATTAAGGCCGGAGGCCAAAAATGTCTGATTTTAAAGTTATCAAAAAAAATGAATTGTTATTTGAAGAGAGCGACTACCCCGATGCTATGTACATCGTAAGATCAGGCCAATTTAGCATATTTGTAAAAGAGGCTGACATCGAAAAAGAAGTCTCTCTCGCTGGCCCTGGAAATCTTATAGGCGAAATGGGATTATTTGATAAAAAATTAAGAAGTGCCGGAGCTCGTGCCACCACCGACTCATCCGTAGTGGTACTACCC
>JBEBIK010000053.1:0-9507 GCA_040080445.1 Pseudobdellovibrio sp. | reverse complement strand
ATTAATATCTGAATACATCGCAGGAGTTACTGCTGGTTCAGCAATGCCAGCAGTTAATTTTGATATTGTTTCAAAAATACAAATTTGCTTCCCGATGGACATGGACGAACAGTTGAAAATTACGAATTATTTGGATCAGATAGATAAGTATCTTCTGCTGAAAGACAATAAATTAAGTTCACTAGAAAATCTTAAAAAAGCGCTGATGAACGATCTACTTTCTGGGAAAGTCCGAGTAAAAGTTTGAAAAAGGAATACAGGGATGAATAAAATAATCACAGACGATACACCAGAAGGTAACTTTGTTGAAAAGCCAGCGATTGAACAATTAGTAAAGCTTGGTTACAAATACGTTCACGGTTCTGAATTGCAACCGCTAACCTCTAATGAACGTAACACTTCAAAAGACGTTATTTTAGAAAACACACTATTTAGATCACTTAAAAAAATTAACCCGACTATTTCAGATGAAAATTTAAAGAAAGTTGCACGTGACTTAACAGTACTTCAGCAGTCGAACTTAATCGAAGCTAATCAGTTCGTTTATAATATGTTGGTTCAATACACTAGCGTAGAGCAGCAAGGTGAAAAACGTAGACAACACGAAACAGTTAAAATTATTGATTTCGATAATGTCGCTAATAATGAATTTTATGTAGTTAACCAAACCAAGTATTTAGGTCACAAAGAACCCAACATTATTCCTGACATTATATTGTACGTAAACGGACTGCCATTAGCAGTAATCGAATGTAAGCAACCGTATATCCCTAACCCAATGGAAGCTGCCATTGATCAATTACGTCGATACGCCAATACCCGCAAGCCTGAAGACATGGAAGGTTGCGAGAGACTTTTCTATTATAATCAAATCATGGTTTCGACTTGTCGTGATAAAGCATTGGCAGGAACCATATCAAGCCAAGCTGGGCATTATTTGTCGTGGCACAAGTTTAATAAAAATGATTCTCGTAATGCTCAAGAAATTCTAATTGATACGTTATTTAAGCCAGAGAATTTTTTAGATATTGTCCGCAATTTTACTGTATTCGACGTTGATGACGGGCGAGTCATTAAAAAGATACCACGTTACCAACAATTCAGAGCTGTGAATAAAGCTGTGGATAGATTATTGAATGACAGAACAAAAGAGGGGCGTGGGGGCGTAATATGGCACACTCAAGGTTCTGGTAAGTCATTAACGATGGCTTTCTTGGCGACCAAGATTCGTAATACTGAAAAGCTTCGTGATTCTAAATTAGTTTTTATTTTAGACCGTACTGATTTGCAAAAACAGCTTAGCGATACTTTTAAAAATGTTTTAGGCGAAACTATCACTATTGCAAAAAACGTCGACAATTTTAAAGAGCTTCTAGCTAGTCCGAGTTCCGACACCGTTGTCGGAATGTTGCAGAAGTTTCAAGAAGGCGAACTAAATAACTTTCCTGTGCTTAACGAATCTGAAAAGGTTATTGTATTGGTAGATGAAGCTCACAGAGGTCATTATTCTTCATTTGCTTCGCATTTAAACGTAGCTTTGCCAAATGCTCCGAAGATTGCATTTACTGGAACACCGTTAGTCAAAGACGATAAAACCGAACGAGAGTTTGGCTCGTATATTGATATGTACACCATCGAACAAGCTGTTGAGGATGGTGCTACTGTGCAGATCGTGTATGAAGGACGAGAATCGAAAACTAAAGTTACTGGTGATTCACTTAATAAATTATTTGATATTTACTTCAAAGATAAAACCGAAGAAGAAAAGTCAGCCATTATCAAAAAATATGGTAAAGAGCGAAGTGTTCTTGAAGCACCTAAACGTATTGAAATGATCGCCGCTGATATTTTAGAGCACTACAATGCTAAGATCAGACCTGAAGGCTTTAAAGCACAGATCGTGTGCGAATCTCGGAGAGCTGCGATTCTGTATAAAGAAGCTTTAGATAAATTGAGTGCGCCTGAAGCACAAGTGGTTATTTCAGGTAGCCACAATGACGAGGCTTTTTACAGACCTTACACCGATGAAGCTAAGCAAAAAGAATATATACGTCGTTTTAAGCTTTCGATGGATAAAGACCAACTCAGTTTTTTAATTGTGGCTGATAAGCTATTGACTGGCTTTGATGCTCCGATTGAACAGGTGATGTACCTTGATAAACCATTAAAAGAACATTCGCTGTTACAGGCAATTGCCCGTGTTAACAGAACGAAGTCAGGAAAAGAATACGGCTATATCGTTGATTACTATGGCTTGTCTGATTATTTAAAAGAAGCCTTAGCGATGTTTTCGGCAAATGACGTTAAAGGTGCTTTGCAGCCTTTAACTGATGAAATTCCTAAAATGACAGCAAGGCATAATGTAGTCATGCAGCACTTTGTAGGCTTAAACTTAGCTGATCTTGATAAATGTATTGCTTCATTAAGCGACGAACAAAAGCGTTCAAAATTTGACGAAGATTTTAAAAGGTTTTTGAAGTCTATCAATGCAGTATTGCCAGACAAAGCGGCGGCTCCGTATTTAAGCGATATGAAGAAGCTCGGTAAAATCAATCACGGCGCACGAAACCTTTACCGTGATGAGCAACTTAACATAGTAGATGCTGGTGCAAAGGTTAGAAAGCTAATTGACGAACATATATATTCAGAAGGAATTGATCCAAAGATTCCGCCAATTAAGTTATTTGACCCTGCGTTCATGGGTAACGTCATTAAGCACAAAGAGGCTAAGACTCAGGCTCTTGATATTGAGTATGCGATTAAAAAGCATATTGAGCTTAACCATGAACAAAACCCTGAATACTATCGAGACCTAGCAAAGAAGCTAGAAGAGCTTTTGAAGTCGAATGAAAACAAGTGGGACGAGTTAGTTCAGCTGTTATTTGATTTTAAAGATAACATTCAGGCCACCCTTGAAAAAGAAGCAAAAGATGTAGGTTTAAGTGAAACCGAATACGCTTTTTTTAGAACTTTAGAAAAAGAAGTTTTTGAGAAATATCCTGAGCGCAAGGGTGACATCAAACTAAAAGCCGAGCTGGTTTCGTGTACTGAAGAACTTGTTAAGGTTTTGGCGGAAGCTTCAAAAATAGTAGACTTCTTTAATAAAGAAATAGAGCAAAAAGAAGTTACGAAAAAAATACGCCATGCAATGGACGAGTTTAGCTTCTGTGACGTGTCTGAAGATAAAAGTATGATCAAAGCTATTTCGGATGAATTTATAAGACTCGCAAAGGTAAAATTTAAATAATGGAAAGATTCAACGTCGAAATTCATTATGTAAAAAGAGCTAAGCGAGCCACTGTACGGCTAATGCCCAATAGTGTGGTGCGAGTAACGGTGCCACATGGTATTGATGAAGCTGAAGTAAAAAAAATGCTTCAGACTAAATCTAAATGGATTTTTGAAAAGCAGCGCATTTTAGAATCTGTTCGTAACGAGCGTAAAATTGAGTATGTATCAGGCGAGGCTTTACCGTTTTACGGTAAGGAGCTTCGTTTAAAAGTGTTAGAAGGCTATGGTTCAGTTGTAGAAAAAGACAACTACGTCATAGTGCCTGTACCTAAAGGAGAAGATGAAAGAGAAGCTTACGTCAAAGCCGCAGTTATAAAATGGTATAAATCTCAGGCCATTGAAAAAGTCGAAGACCGAGTAGCACACTATTGTGGTTTACTTGGTGTTTTGCCGAACTCTATTTCAATTAAAAACTATAAGTCTCGCTGGGGTGCATGTTCGTCAAAAGGTGATCTTATCTTTAACTGGCAAATTATCACGTTTAACAAAAAGCTATTCGACTACGTCATAGCCCATGAAATTTGCCACCTGAAAGAAATGAACCATAGTAAGCGTTTTTATCAGTTGTTAGGCCGTTTAGGTTTTCATAAGGGTGATATACATCCGCAAATTAGGTATTTAAGAAATTTATTTTAAACTAAGGAACAGATATGAGTACGATCACGCCCCATTATCAAAGCGTCACGCAACTGCTACAAGGTAGGTCTTTTGGTATTGATGAATACCAACGAGAATATAAATGGGAAAAAAAGCATATTGAAGAACTTATAGTTGATATTCATGGAAAATTTAATAGTTGCTACAAAAACGGCGATGAAACCAAGCAAGTCAGTAATTATGACGAATATTTTTTAGGCTCTATAATAGTTACTAAGAGAAATGGCAAAAGTTATTTAATCGACGGGCAACAGCGGGTCACTTCAATTACCTTATTGCTAATATATTTGTATCGAGCAGCCAAAGAGCAAGGATTAACTGTTGTCGAAACTATGGCTAAACTGATTTTTAGCGATAGCTTTGGTGAACAAAAATTTAACTTAGATATACAAGAGCGACTACCAGTAATAGACGCGCTATTTAATGGAAAAGAATTTAATCCAGAAGATAAAGACGAGTCGATTCAATCGATGTATTCTCGATATAAAGACATTGAAGACTATGAACTAGTTAAAGAACTTGGCGAATCACTTCCCCATTTCATCTACTGGTTTATGAATAAGGTTTGCTTAATTGAAATAGTTTCTGAAAATGATAACTACGCTTATTCAATTTTTGAAACTATGAACGATAGGGGTAAACCTTTAAGTCCTGTTGATATGCTTAAAGCTTATTTACTTGCGCCATTTGAGGACACAGAGAAGAAAAAAATTGCAAACTCTGAATGGAAGAAGCAAATACTCGAACTCATATCGTGGAAGGGTCATTATGACCAAGAAAGAGATTCAAATTTTATTAAGGCGTGGCTGCGTTCCCAATATGCCAACTCTATTCGTGAACGAAAAGCTGGTTCAATAGATAAAGACTGGGAATTGATAGGTTCTGTTTTCCATAGGTGGAGTAGAGATAATTCGTCGAAGATTGAAATTGGCAATCAAGAAAAGAATTTAATGTTGATGACAGAGCACCTACCATTTTTTGCAAAGGCATTTCGTATTATCTTAGATGCAAGTTCAAATTATGAAATTGGTTTAGAGTCAGTTTTTTACAACGCTCACAATGACTTTACTTGGCAGAATACTGTGTTGATGTCTTCTTTGCAGGTTAACGATGATGAAAAAACTGTTAGAAGAAAAATTGGTGTAGTGGCGACTTATCTAGATATTTGGCTAATGCGAAGAGTTGTGAATTATATTCGAGTAGGTTATTCCAGCACTTCTTATGCAATGTTTAAACTATGTACCGACATCAGAAGAAAGTCGTTGCCAGATTTGATCGATATTTTGACTGAGAAGCTTAACGAAGACGAAATTACCTTTGAAGGTGTTGAAGCTAAGAACAGAGGCGGCATTGAAGAGCTTGGACTCAACCAATTTAGCAGAAGATACATTTATCACTTGTTAGCTCGCTTGACTGCATTTGTTGAAAAAGAATCGGGTCGAGTAGATGAGTTCCAGCATTATGTTAATCGTAAAGCTAAAAATCCTTACGACATTGAACATATATGGGCTGATAAAAGTTCTAAAAATAATTTAATTTTTAATTCTGAACAGGAATTTGTAGATATCAGAAATAACATTGGCTCGCTTTTGCTACTTCCTGCTGATGTAAATCGTAGCTACCAAGATAAATCTTTTGCTGATAAAGCCCCTCACTATGCCAAACAAAACTTTTTTGCAGCTAGTTTGACCTCAGTTACTTACAAGCATCAGCCACAGTTTGAAGCTTTCATGAACAGATTTTCTTTAAACTTTAAACCATTTGAAAAATTTGGTGTCGAAGAGCAAAAGAGCAGAAAAACATTGGTTCGCAATTTGGCAAATCAAATTTGGTCGCCAGAAAGACTGAAGAGTTACTTAAATTAGTATGTCTGAACTTAAAGTTAGTAGGAACAAGCTAATAGTTTTGGCAACTAACAAAGACAATGTTCCTTTTCAATATAAGGTCGATATAAATGACGTTGAAATGACAGCTGTCGATAAGTGTGTCGTCTTAGAGTTACATAGCGAATTGCGGAGTATATTAAGGGCACAAGCTAATTTAGATGAATGTCTTAAAACATTAAGAGACCTGCTGAGCAATGGAGCTCAGGGTGCGCCTTCGAGTTTCTACCTTAATACAGCCAAAAGAAGTCAATTTGCTTACGCCACAATTCTTTATGGCGCATGTTTTCTAAATGGTGAGAATCGAAGTAGACCTTTGCGAACAGTGAGTAGCAGTATCTTAAATGATCAAAATCATAATGAGATAATGACGTATAGAAACAAACTGTTTGGTCATATTGATGAAAATCATGAGGTAAGGAAAGATAACTTATTTTGGGCTTTTACTGTCTGCGATGATATTTTAAAACCAATAGCTGCAAACTTAGAGGGAGTTTTTACGTCGATGCCATCAATTGGTTCAATTCAATCGTGGATTGAGCATATAATAAAGTTAAACGAAATTATTTTTACTCGATCTAATGAGTTAAGAGAAAGCATTAAAAGCAAAATTCAAGTCGTTAAAATTGTAGAATAGTGATTTAGAAAATTAAACTAAGATAATATGAAAAAAAATATCGAAATGGATAATGAAAAAAACAAGGTAAGCGTCGAAATTCATCCCGAATGGTACTACCCTATAAAGAACATGAAAGTGTTAATTCTAGGCACTTATCCTCCACATCAAGATAAGAGAGACTTTGAGTTTTACTATCCAAATACACAAAATCATTTTTGGAACATACTTGCAAATATTGCAAGGGTTGAACTCAAAGAATTTGAAGGTGCTTTGGCGGTGGCTGAGCGTAAAGCTTTAATGCAATCGCTAGATAGAGGCGTTCAAAATCTAGGAAAAAAAATTCATCGAAAAGGCAAAAGTGCGCTTGATGAAAATATAGACTTTTTAGAGTATCAAGATTTGTTAGGAATTATAAACTCTAGTGAAAGTCTCAAAGTAATAATTTTGACTGGCTATTCAAAAAAAACAAATACCTACCGTTCATTCATCAAATACTTAAAAGCAAATAAAATTCCTTTTACTAAACCTGAGAAAGTGAAAGCAGGGCATCAGTTCAATATCAGTTGCAACCGCACAGTACGTTGCTTTATTTCAAACTCAACATCAACAACTGCTGCTAGGGCTGGAATTACGATTGAAATGCTTGTACATCAGTTTAGAAGTGCTATTGCAATTTCAAATAGCTTATAGACTGCCCGTAAACCAAGTGGATTTCGGACACTTTTTTAAATCAGCTAAATAGCTTAAACTACTGAGTTCAATCGTTCGGTTTTTGAGTAGGGTTTGTGGACGCTTGAATTAACTGTTGTTACGTCCACGTACTTGATTAACCGCCTCTGGCGATGGAGCAACGTAACGAAGATCAGCCCCTTGTTTAATAGTTTCAACAGGTATCTGCTTTGCAGCTATTAAACATTTATCCTGAAGCTCTCTACATTTTTTTGCGACAAACTCACGTGCGAATATCGTTAGACGGTATAAATTTTCTACACCTGCTTTATCGCCAACAAAGTGCGAGACAGCAATAGTTGCAATACCTTCAACTTGATCGTTAATTAAAACGGCACCTGCGCTTATCTCTTCAAATGGATTAACAGAATGAGCTATATGCTTATTTCTCATTCCAATTATGTATTCATGGCATCCATGCGGATCGCCTTCTAGGCCATCATAAATTGAAGGCGTAAGTTGAAGCCTTCGTCCGTGTGCAAAGCAACGGGCATAACTAATAAGTGCTGTTGACCACAGACTTTTTTGCAAAAGTGTATCTAGTTGGTCGAAATTATCAAGCAGGTACCGAAAGGTATCGCATGTAAAAGTTAAATCTTGAAAAAAGCCTGAATAAGAAGCCAATTCTACGGCTTCAGGTATTTCAATTTTATGTATCGGAAAGTTTTGGCTCATCATTACCTCGATGTGAAGGACTTGAGCCAGAATATTAGTCTTTTAAAATTTTCTCAACAGACGTTTTGGACAGGTTACCAAGTGTTGAGGCTATCTTTCGTATTGAAAGACCTTGATCTCTGAGCTGTAAGACCTTTTTCTTAGTTTCCTCGCTGATTGGCGGTCTACCGCACTTCCAGCCATTTTTAAGTTTTGAAGCTAATGCTTTTTTGACGGCTAATGACGTTCTTATTCTTTCGCTTATTAGTTCTGCCTCAAGTTGAG
Organism: Pseudobdellovibrio sp.; assembly: GCA_040080445.1. Taxonomy (GTDB): domain Bacteria; phylum Bdellovibrionota; class Bdellovibrionia; order Bdellovibrionales; family Bdellovibrionaceae; genus Pseudobdellovibrio. The sequence continues at coordinate 1,389 of JBEBIK010000053.1, read as the reverse complement.
CTACCGCTGAAATCATTGTAAGTGCCATTTGCCCTGTCGGTGATGAAAAGTCTAAATTTTCACGAATAGAAATTATACTAACGCCACAGTGTTTAAGTTCATCAATGAGGTTGAGTAAGTGCTTAGTTGAGCGTCCGAGTCGATCAATTGAATAAATCACTAAGATTTTAAACCTACCTAATCTCGCATCCCGAATAAGTCTATCAAGACTCGGCCTTCGTTCTGACTTGCCTGAAATGCCTTCATCAACGTACTCACCTATAAGCGTAAATTTACGGTTTAAGCAAAGCTCTCGAATACCAACTAGTTGGTTTTCAACGTCCTGACCTAATAAGGTGGATACTCTGCCATATGCAGCTGCGTTCGTAGACATAGCATATTATACCGCAACGCGATAAAATTGATAGCAAAATCTTGCTTGCAAGATTAAAAGGTATACAAAATAAGGTATTATGAAATCAAAGAAGCTAAAAACACCGTCCGACTACCCACAGTTTTACTGCCGTATGAGCAAAAACGATATGGATGATATTGAGTCATCTATTGTATCAATTCTGAATAAGCGGAAGCGCAAAGTGAAAAAAGGTGAGCTTCAGCCTAAAAGAAATGAAATAATAGTGGAAGCTATTAAATTTGGGCTAGAAAAACTATCGAATGGTGAAACTTACACTTAACGAAGCACTCAACTATCTTGGTCTACCATTTGAGCCAAGCAATATAATTTTAACCCTTACTAGATTAGAAGAAATAAACGAAGACTATTACGCATCTGAAGAAAATGGAAACAAAGTAACAGGCAATTTTGCAAACCATGCGAAAGCAGTTGAAAATCATAGAATCTATACTGAGTTTTTAGGTAGTTCTGAGGTTACCAGATTTGACACTTGTGAGAACAGATTTTCATGCAAAAGCTTAGAAAATGAAGTTCAAAAAAATTTAGATACTGAAGACTTTGAGGATAAGTTAAAGATTTTTTACAATACCTGCGAGTGTTTTCACCTTTCAAATGAAGAAGTCGGTGTGAATTGTAGCTGGAATTGCAGATTAGACTCTTGTTTAGTTAGCTTAGATTCACTTCTTGCACTTTATGTAAAATTTGAAGGTTTTTACCCAAATGCAAACGCAGATTTTTTTAAAAAACATCGCACCGAGATTATTCAGCTTAAATTAGATAGTGAAAATCTAAAAAGCAGTAAAGATAACATTATACTTACTGAGACCACTTTTTCTTACGGACAGTTCAAGTATGCATTAAGTAAGTCTCAGTATAAGCTTATGCTTAAATTTCAAAAAAATAAAAACGCAAGCAACGAATTTTTAACCGATTCTGACGTCTTTGGCTTCGATAGCAATGAAGAAAAGGCACGTGGCTTTATATCAGTTCTTTTT
>JBEBIK010000408.1:0-2090 GCA_040080445.1 Pseudobdellovibrio sp. | reverse complement strand
GTTCTATATCGTTTTAACAAAATTATCTTAGCGCCTAACCAAGAAATATGGGACCAAAACTGGCTCGATCTTTCACGTGGACTTTATTATTCGATGATCTCAAGAGAGCTACTATTAGGTTGGGGGCAGACGCCTCTTAACAAAGAAGTAAAAAATGCTTTAATTGCCGAGCAGGGACTTGTTCAATGGTATGCAGAGTTTAAAAATTTTGGTATAGAAACAAAAATTTTTGATCCTCGCTCAAATAACTCAGGTGCAAGTAACTTGATGTCAGCCAATTTGTTCACTCGCTCTGGCGATGGCGATAATAAAATGACTTTCCGTGAGTCGATTCAATTTTTAGGTATTTTATTTTCTGGTGGCGGCAAAGTTTACGACGAAATCGCTGCTGGTTTTAAAAAAGCCAATTGTAATTTACCTGAAAAAGACGTGTTCGGTAACAACTGGAACAACGAAGTCTGTGCCTATGAAGATTTACGAAAGAACTATAAACACTACTTCTCTAATTTGTCTTACTTAGTGGTGTATTTAGATGGTCTAAATAAAAACGAAGCTGAGTTTAAAGAATTTTATGAGGCCTTAATGTTAGTAGCTCGTAATGATGCAACAACTAAAGGTCGCTTAGAAACTGCAGACATCCGAAGTCAAAGCACATTACTCCATTATGTTGAGTCTATTTTTTCAGCTTACGATTTAGATCGTAATTACAAGTTGTCCGAGAGCGAAATTAAAGCTGCTTATCCTAAATTTAAAAACTTTGCAGAGCAATTTGCAAAAAAATCTTCTTCAGAGCAACTCGCTACATTTACTTCTTGGAAAGGCAGCATTGCAGGCTATGGTTGTTTTACTGAGCAAGATTTAATCCGCGAATCATTTGTGTTTATGGTTTACAATGGTAAAACGCCTCAAACTTCAGATTTAACAACGCTTCCTTGCTTACGTAACGAGCCGCTGATTAAATTCAATGGCGAAGTTGAGAGAAAAAGTATTATTAATACTTTTAAAATCATTAAATCAGTATTAGGCTAATAGCCATGTTTCTACGCCTTTCTAAAACTAATTGGGCTTTTCTATTTGCATGCTTTAGCATGTTTGCATTAGGTATTTCTGATAATACCAGAGGCCCACTATTTCCTGAATTACTGCGCTATTTTAATTTAACGAACTCAGAAGCTTCACTCAGTTTTGCGCTGGCTTCGACTTGTGCTTTTTTTGGTAATTTTTTATCGGCTTTCGTCTTAAAAAAAATTCAGCTCGACCGTCTCTTGGGTATTTCCAGGTTGATCATGATGACGGGTCTTCTCGCTATGGCTTTTGGGCCCACCTTCAGTTTGTATCTTTTGGGCTGTGCCATTTATGGTTTTAGTTTAGGTTCTACAGGTGTAGCGCAAAATCTATTAATCGCTGAAAATATTTCGGGGCCTCAGCAAACCAAAGCTCTTTCGGGTATGCACGGAATTTACGGGCTTTCGAGCCTTATTGCTCCGCTTTTAGCGTCACGAATTCCTACTTGGTATTCTGAAAATTTTGGCGGCAGCAGCATCTTCACTCAGTGGCAGAGTGCTTTAGTTATTACGGGCTTAATGGCTGGGGTGGTGTTAGTGCTGATCACTTTGGTTAAACCACAGCCTGAATTTCAAAGTGTTGCTCATTACGATGAAGGTTTACACGGCAAAAAAAGTTCGATAACCACCATGCTCTGGTTTGCAGGTTTTTTTGCAACTTATGTTGGAGCTGAAATTTTAGTTGCAACAAGGCTTGCGCTTTACATGCGCACTTATTTTAATATGAGCTTAGAGAGCTCAAGTAATTACGTAACTTATTTTTTCATGTTTTTACTCGTAGGGCGTTTGGTCTTTGCTTTTAAAACATTTAATATCAAACTTAAAACTCAATTAAACACTTCGTTGATTCTTTCTTTACTAAGTCTGGTGCTTGGTTTGTGGGTGCATCCGTTTTTTCTGGCCTTAGTGGGTTTAGCCATGGCGCCATTTTATCCGCTCGCTATTGTGTATATTTCTGAAAAAACAGGCCATCAGAAGCGTAGATTCTTAACTTTTGTTATGGGATTGCAAAGTTTATGCGTTATA
>JBEBIK010000407.1:0-2091 GCA_040080445.1 Pseudobdellovibrio sp. | reverse complement strand
GGATAATATCGGCCACTCCACCGCTACGAGTATCGGAGTATTTAGTAAATGCAATTTGGTAATTTTTAATATGACCAACCGAAAACACAACAGCGCTTGGACAGCGCTGTTTCATTTGTGCTTGATCAAGATTTGATCCGTAAGAAAAGTAAAGCTGAGTGTCGACCACCTAAAAAATATAACATACTTTTTTATACTTTTGAGGTTTTTTTATCTCGTCCGCTTTGGTCTTTAGCATGCTCACAGAAAATACTTAATCTCTATATCTAGAGCGATTAAACCCAAACAGAGCTAAGAAATCAGCTTTTTAGCTCTGTTTGACTGTAGATTCTACATAACCTGAGCTTTCGGCACTTAATTCTACTCAATTGGCGTCTCAGTGGGTATATCTCTTCTCCTATGAAACCACAAAATTCGAACCTCCGTACCAGCAAATTTCAAGACATGGGCTTATCAGCTGATTTACTTTCTGCTTTAGAAAAAATGGAAATTTCTAAACCTACGGATGTGCAAGCACAAGCCATACCGGTTGGGATGAATGGTTCAGACATCATAGGCGTAGCCCAAACCGGAAGTGGTAAAACTTTAGCTTTTGCACTACCCGTTTTATCGGCTTTAGAAAAAAATGAAGGGGCCAGAGCTTTAATTATGGCTCCGAGCCGTGAGATGGCTCAGCAGATTTTTAAAGTTTTTGCAGCCTTAACAGAGTCTAAGCCTTTAACTTCGGCTTTAATCATTGGCGGCCTTCCAAGCGCTAAGCAAATAAGTAGTTTGAAAAAAAATCCGCGTTTAGTGGTGGGCACTCCAGGGCGCTTAAACGATCATTTAGTGACTAACAAATTATTATTACAAAGTATTGAATACGTAGTTATTGATGAAGCCGATCGCATGCTCGATATGGGCTTTACTCCGCAATTAAAAAATATTCAAAATACTCTTCGTGGCAAACGCCAGACTTTAATGTTTTCAGCGAGCTTTAACCCCAATGTAGAAGCAGTTGCAAAATTATTTATGGGTAATGAGCCTATTATGATTAGAGCACTGCAAGCCGAGGCACCTGTTGAGAGCCTTTCGCAAACTGTTTTGTTTATTGATAAATATAAAAAGAACGATCGTCTGTTAGACGAGTTGAATATTACTTTAAATAAAAATCGCGAAGCAGGCATAATTGTATTTTGTGGCAACCAAGGCAGCTGTGAGCGCATGGGCCAGTATTTAAAAGAATATGGCTATAAGACGGATCTTATTCATGGCGGGCTTTCACAGGGCCATCGCAACCGTGTGGTGCGCGATTTTAGAGAAGGTAAAACGCAAGTGTTAGTAGCTACAGATTTACTAGCGCGGGGTATTGATATTCCGCAAGTTGAGCAAGTCATTAATTTTGATTTACCATTTCAAGCTGAAGACTTCTTACACCGCATAGGCCGCACAGCGCGCGCAGGCCGCGCTGGTCAATCGATTACTTTTGTAACTGCTGCCGATGGCAAGATGTTTGGAAAAATTAAACCTTACCTACAAGGCGCCAGAGAAGTAAAGCTTGAAACTGATTTTGCTTTTGCCGCTCGTAGTAGTGAGAGTTCAGAAAATAACAGCAACCGCTACCGCAATAAAAATTCAGATCCGAAAAAAGCTTTTGACCCTACACGCAAAATGATAGGTAAACCCGAATCAAAAACGATTGGCAATTTAGATAAACCTAAAAAATTATCTACAAGCGAAAAACCTCGCGTGGATAAATACAAAGATCAAGCTTCTAAGTCTAAAGCTAAATCAGAAGCCAAAAAACCTATGCTCTGGGGTAAAACCACAGTTGGTAAGTCTAAAGGCTCAAAAAGTTACAGCAAACGCAAATAATACCTATGAGTTTTTTAATAATCATATTTTTAATTTTCGTTTCGTTATTTTATTTAGCTTTTAAAAAAAATAAAAAAAGTTTTTTTGTTTTAAGTCTCTGCGCCATTTACTCCGTTGGAGCTGGATCAGGCTATTTCAGTGAAATTTTACTAAAAGATTTACAAGTGCACGAAGCTTTGCGCAATCCGCAGTGGCAGCCGTCTAATGTGATTGTGCTACTGGGAAGCGGCTCTACAA
>JBEBIK010000052.1:0-9531 GCA_040080445.1 Pseudobdellovibrio sp. | reverse complement strand
TTTTTTCTTAGCTTTTTTCTTTTTAGCTTCAACTTTAGTAGTTGTAGCGGCTGTAGCCATAGTAGCTTCAGCTTTTGTCTCTTCAACTTTAGCAGTTGCTGTAGCCGCAGCTGTAGTTGCAGTGGCTTCAGCTTTTTTAGCAGCTTCAGTAGCTGCTGTTGTGGTGGTAGTTGCTAAAGCAGCAACTGCGAACAAAGATACGATTGTAGTTGTTACGATTTTCATAAGATCCTCCTGTTATTTAGATCTGGTTATCGTTATTGGTTTAAACCTGTTAGAGCCAATATAACGCATCTCAGGGGCTTTTTGCGGCAAAAATGAGCGTTTAGACAATTTTACCAGAATGTCTAAAACCTAATCAAAAACTAAAGCGCCTTAAAGGTCTGATAAATACGAGCTAAGTCCTTGCTTTTTTGGAGGAAAACCTCTATTTCTTAAAGACTCAAAATTAAGGCTGATAGATGTGCCAATAAGAAGTTGTTCATTTTGAACACTCGCCCTATCGGAGGAAGGTAACCCATGAAAACGCACTCTGGTGCAAAGAAACGCATGCGCGTTCTTAAAAGCGGAAAAGTGAAGCGCAAGCAAACAAAAATGCGCCACTTGAATTCTCATATGAGTTCTAAAGTTAAACGTCATCTTGGACAAGTAATCTATGTCGACGATGCTAACATGCTTCAAGTGAAGCGCCAATTCGGCTTTTGAGGAGTAAACTATGGCACGCGTAAAATCGGGGATGACGAATCGTCGTCGTCACAAAAAAGTATTAAAAAGAACAAAAGGTTATTACTCAGCGGGATCTCGCTCATACACTCATGCGGTTGAAAAAAATGACCGTGGTATGGCTTTCGCTTATAAACACAGAAAAATGAAGAAACGCGTTTTCCGTGCTTTATGGACACAAAGAATTAATGCTGCTGCAAGAATGAATGGTACTACGTACTCTCGTTTAATCGGTGGTTTAATCAAAGCTGGAATCGAGCTCGACAGAAAAGTATTAGCTGACTTAGCTCTTACTGATGCTGCTGCGTTTTCATCTTTATGCCAACACGCTATTAAACAATAGTTTTTGTCATAATTTAGATCTAGTTGAAAGCGGGCTCAAAAGGCTCGCTTTTTTTTTTAGGAGTGATCGTTTAACATGGGTACATCTTTTATAGATTTCGAAAACCGGAAAAAAGATCATATTCGTCTAGCACTAGACGATGCGACTCAGTCATTGGTTAACTCTCAATTCTCAAAAATCCGTTTAACTCATCAGGCATTGCCAGAATTTAATTTTTCGGAAGTTTCTCTTAAAGTTAAACTCTTAGCTCACGATTTTTCGTCTCCGCACTTTATTTCTTCAATGACAGCAGGGCACGAAAACAGTTTTAAAATTAATTTAAATTTGGCCGAAGCGGCATCAGCCAATAACTGGCTAATGGCCGTAGGTTCTCAAAGAAGAGAGCTGAGCGACAACGAGGCCAACCTCGAGTGGAAGAAAATCAAATCCGAAGTTCATAATTTAAAACTCGTATCAAATATTGGTATACTCGAACTCCTATCTCACAATACGGCTGATGTTTTAAAATTAGTCGAAAACCTAGGTGCGATAGGTTTATTTATTCATTTAAATCCTTTACAGGAATTGTTTCAGAACAATCCAAATGTTAACTTCAGTGGAGCTTTAAAAAGTATCGAAGCTTTAGTTAAGCAAAGTCCGGTACCAGTGCTAGTTAAAGAAGTTGGATTCGGCATCAATAAAGATTTAGCCCGTAAACTTTTTGAAGTAGGCGTAAAAATTGTGGATATTTCCGGTCATGGTGGAACTCACTGGGGCCAGATCGAAGCTCTACGCCAAAGCCAAGACAGTCTAATTTATAAATCAAGTGAAGCTTTCTATGGTTGGGGACAGTCTTCTGTTGCGGCACTATTAGATATGCAGGACCAAACTTTATTTCATCAAATTTGGGCTTCAGGTGGAGTTCGTAGCGGTGTAGATTCAGCAAAATGTCTTGCGCTGGGTGCTAGAGCTGTGGGTATTGCCCAACCTCTAATGAAGGCGGCAGTTGAAAAACCAGAACTTACAATTCAAGTGATGCAGCAATTTGATTATCAACTTAAAGTCGCTATGTTTTGTTCGGGTGTAAAAAAATGTGAAGATTTTCTTCACCAAAAGGTATGGTATACAACAAATGATTAAAACAAAATTGGCCGATATTTTTAAAGGATTTTCAAAATTTACCTATTTAGAGCGGCTTAAGCTTTTATCTGATGCTCAAGTATTATCTGAACAGGATATGGCTTATTTAAAAAATGGCGGCCTTCAAGATGTAGGCTTAGCTGAGAAATTTGTTGAAAACGCTATTGGTTATTTTCAATTACCATTAGGCGTAGCTACAAATTTTAACATAAATGGTAAAGACTATATTATTCCGATGGCGGTTGAAGAAACCTCTATTATTGCAGCGGCTAGTAAAACGGCTAAATGGGTGCGTGAAAACGGGTCTATAGTAAGCGAAGTTATTGGCCAAGATATTATCGGTCAAATCCAGTTTGCTAAAATTAAAAATTTTGAATTATTCGAAAAACAAATATTACAGCAAAAAAATTATCTAATCGAAATTTCAAATCGTGAAGTGGCTTTTGGTTTAGTTATGCGTGGCGGTGGAGTTAGCGATATTAAAGTGCGTAAACTCGATCGAGGAGATGGTTCTGATATGGCGATCGTGCATATCTATATGAATCCATGTGATGCTATGGGCGCCAACGTCATGAATCAAGTTTGTGAGTATTTAAAAGAGCCGCTTGAGCAGTTTACATCTGAAAAAGTTAGCATGTGTATTTTATCTAACTTGGTTGATAGCAAATTAACTAAAGTAACCGTTACTTTAAATACTGTTGATGCGGAATTAGCTTATAAAATTGAAGAAGCTTCAAGATTTGCTGAGCTTGATCCTTATCGTGCGGCCACTAACAACAAAGGTGTACTTAATGGCATTGACCCCATTTTAATTGCCACTGGTAACGACTGGCGCGCAGTAGAGGCGGGTATTCATGCCTACGCTTCTCGTGATGGCCAATACCGTTCAATTACAAAGTGGAGAAAAGTTGATAATACACTAGTGGGCGTATTTGAAGCTCCAGTTATTGTGGGAACTGTAGGTGGTGTAACAACTCTACATCCATCAGCAAAAATTTCGATGAAAATGTTAGGTGTGATTTCAGCTAATGAATTGTCGTGTATAGTTGCCGCCGTAGGTCTTGTGCAGAACTTAGGTGCTTTAAGAGCCTTAACCACAGTCGGAATTATCGAAGGCCACATGAAGCTTCATATTAAAAACTTATCCTTAGGCGCAGGTGCTACTGAAGTTGAAATGCCTTTTGTAGTTAAAAAACTCGAAGAAATTTTAGCTTTAAGAAAACGTATTTCATTATCGAACGCTATCGAAGTGTTAAAAGACTTAAGAAAGCAAGCTAACCACTCAAAATGAAATTCACTGTACCGGGAAAAACTTTTTTAGTAGGTGAGTATTCGGTATTAATGGGTGGTTCGGCTCTAGGGCTTGCCACCAAACCCTATTTTGAAATTGATTATACAAATCAAGTCATAAGTCATTATCATGCAGAAAGTCCTGCGGGTATGTATCTTGCCAAATATAAAAGTGAAGCTCAGGCGAACTTAACAGACCCTTATTTGACAGGTGGTTTTGGTAAATCAACTGCTGAATATTTTTCGGTGATTATTCCCGAGCTACTAAAATCAAAAATACATTTTTCAGATATTTTAAAAGAATACCGCGATTTACACACAACTCATAAAGTGAAACCCAGTGGCATTGACCTTTGTTTTCAATATTTTGGTAATGTGACATTGGCAGATCCTGTTATTCAGTTTTACCAAAGCTTTGACTGGCATTTTGAGAATCTTGATTTTTATATAATTTCAACAGGCCTTAAAATAGACACACATGAGCATTTAAAAAGCCTCAATTTAGATAACTTAAAAGATTTGCCCAAGCTTTCAGATAAAATCACAAGAGTATATGCTGAAAATCGCGAATTTGAATTTTTAGCGCTCATGAAAGAGTGGTGTGAGTTGCTTAGCAAACATGGCTTAACTCATTCCAATTCATTGGAGATTAAACAACAAATAGAAGTTTTTGATGCTGTTAAATTGGCTAAACCCTGCGGAGCTTTGGGTGCGGATGTGATGATAGTGTTTTTTGCAAAAACTCAAAAAGAAGCTGTTAAAATATTTTTAGATGAAAATAAATTTAAAATACAAGCTCACTCTTCGGATTTAGCTGAGGGTGTTTTATTTCAGCTACAGAAACATTGGAGTCCAAATGTGGGTTGAATCTTCGGCTCCTTCAAATATTGCTTTAATTAAATACATGGGTAAGACAGATGCGTCTTTAAATAAACCCACAAACTCTTCTTTTTCTTTTTGTTTAGAAAAACTCAGAACTTATGTTCGCATTCGTGTAAACCCTGCTCTAGATAAAGATCAGTGGGCCGCTTATGTGCGCGATGACTTAAGACCTATCGAACTCAGTGAAAAGGGTAGAGCTAAATTTTTAAATCATTTCGCTTTTTTAAAAAAAGAATTTAAAATAACTGAAAATTTTGATATCGAGTCTGCTAATAACTTTCCATCAGACTGTGGTTTGGCAAGTTCAGCTTCTAGCTTCGCCGCTTTAACATTGGCTGCGCACGATTGGTTGATTCAAAATTCTGAAGCTTCTAAAATGGCTTATCGCCCTAAAGAGTTAGCAAAATTATCACAAAAAGGTTCAGGCTCTTCATGTAGATCTTTTTTTACGCCTTGGTCGCTGTGGCATGCCGATGGCGCTGAAGCTATTCAGATTCCTTACACCAACTTAAAACATCAGGTTTTACTTTGTGATGAAAGCATTAAATCTGTTTCATCGAGTGAAGCTCACGTACGAGTACTCACTTCTGATTTATTTAAAGGCCGTATTGAAAGAGCTGAATCCAGACTTCAAAAATTAATAACCTCGATGCGCTCTGAAAATTGGAAAGAGTCTTTTGAAATCTGCTGGAATGAATTCTGGGATATGCATGCACTCTTTCACACTTCGTCGCCTTCGTTTATGTACATGAACGCAAGTACTATGAAAGCCTTGAGTGCGTTACATAATAATTGGTTACAAAAAGGTGACGGGCCGCTGATTACGATGGATGCGGGAAGCAATATTCATTTGCTCTACAGACCTGACCAAAAAGCACATTACTTTGCAGTTATTAATGAGTTTAGAAGTGAAATGCCGATTTGGACCGACGAGGGCTATCTTGGCAAGCTCTGATACCAACTTTGAAGTTATAGTCCCAGGCAAATGGATCTTGGCAGGAGAGCACGCTGTGCTTCGTGGAAGTGAAGCTTTGGTATTTCCTCTTAAATCAAAATTTTTAAAATTAATTTACACACAAAACACATCTGAACTTGAATTGGTCATACAGGGCGAAAAAAAAGCCGAACTTGAACTTATTATTTGGTCGGTTATTGAAAAAGCTTTAAACGTATTAAATATCAAACGTAACCAAATTATGGGACAAGTTAAAATAGAATCGCATATTGCTTTAGGTGGCGGTATGGGGGCTTCAGCCACTTTATGTGTGGCCTTAACTGAGTGGTTTAGCTTTTTAGGTTTTGTAGATAATCAAAATAAATTTAACTTTGCGCGCGATCTTGAAAACTTATTTCACGGAGAAAGCAGTGGGGTTGATGTAGCGGTTACTTTAGCTAAAAAACCCTTAGTGTTTACGCGCAACTCAGGGTTTTCAGACCTCACCACAACGACTTCACCTCATTTATATTTATCTTATTCTGGCGAAAGAGGCGTTACTAAAGATTGTATCGAAAAAGTAAAAGCTTTATTTATTTCTAATCCAGAACTTGCAAAAAAAATTGACCAGCAAATGGATCAGAGTGTTCATTCTTTTAAACAACTATTAAATTCACCACTCAATTTAACGGATTTAGCTCAGGCTATTGCAAAATCAAATAACTGTTTCGAACAGTGGGGGCTATTAACTCCTAATGTACAACTTCATCAAAAGAAGTTAAAAGACGCAGGCGCTTTAGCCGTAAAACTAACGGGTTCTGGCGGCGGTGGCTATGTGCTCAGTCTTTGGGAAACTCATCCCCCTACAAGCCTTGATTTCGAAATGATTGCCTGCTTCGAATAAAAATGAGATAAATAGCGTATGAAGAAGCTAGTTATCATTCCTACATATAATGAAATCGACAATATGAAGTCGCTTTTACCTATACTTATGGGGCTTGATGAAAAATTTGATGTTTTAGTGGTAGATGATAATTCTCCAGATAAAACTTCAGAATTTGTTGCAGAATTCTCGCAAAAAAATCCACGTGTTAATCTTTTGTTACGTAGCCAAAAAAATGGATTAGGTAAGGCTTATATCGCTGGATTTAAATGGGGCATTGAAAAATCATATGATGCCGTTGTTGAAATGGATGCCGATTTTTCTCATCGCCCTGAAGACCTAGTTAAAATATTAAAAGCTTTAGACACAGAAAATGTAGTTATTGGTTCTAGATACGTACCCGGTGGTGAGACTGTTAACTGGGGTTTTATTCGTAAAATGATTTCTCGTGGCGGTGGTATTTATTCGCGTATGATCTTAGGTTATCCAGTGCAAGATTGGACTGGCGGTTTTAACGGCTGGAAAATTCAAGTTTTAAAAGATATCGGTTTAGATACCATTCAGTCTAATGGTTATAGTTTTCAGATTGAGCTTAAGTACAAAGCTCAAAAAAATGGTTATAAAGTTAAAGAAGTACCTATTGTGTTTGAAGACAGACGTGTAGGGCAGAGTAAAATGTCTTTAAAGATTGTATTAGAAGCCTTCTATAAAGTTTGGCTCATTCGTAGCTAGTTCTGATCGAAATCCGAATAAAAATTCAAAATTGACACCTCCATTTAAAATATAAGTGACTTGGATCTTGCTATATCTTTGCATCATTCATATTGACAATTTTCACGAGTACTGTAAAATACAGTATAGATAGGCTTCGTTTGGTGGCAACAAAAGTAACATTATCTAAATTTGCTGAAAAGCAGATGAGAAAACTAACATTTCATATTTATGAGAACTTACTGCACTGGATTACATCTGTTGAGATACATGGTTTAAGAAATGTTAGAAAAACTAGCGGTTATCATGACGAGCCGTTAAAAGGGAATCGTAGCGGGCAAAGATCTGTTAGATTAAATAAATCATATAGAGCCATCTATGTAGAATCTATCGAAGAAATTGAAATTATAATTATTGAGGTTAATAAGCATGAGTACTAGATCAGCTAAAGAAATTTTAGAAAAAAAAATTGGGCCTATGTCTTTTGGTCGATTTCTGCGCGTAGCTCGCAATATGAATGATTTAACTCAAGAAGAAATGGCTAAAATACTAAATATGTCGAAAGGTGGTATTTGTGACATCGAAAAAGGGCGTCAGTTTGTAAGTATTGAGTTGGCCGTTAAAATAGCTAAAAAATGTAAGATGTCTGAAGAAATGGCTATATATTATGTAATTAACGATTCTATCAGAAGAGCCGGTCTTAAATATAAAGTTGAAATCAAAAAATCAGCTTAAACTAGTTCTCTGTTTTTTCCATTCCCAAATTGCAAGACTTGTTGAAACCATTGCATTTAATGACTCAACATCTGTTGTGGGAATATTAACAAATTTCATAAATTTTTTCTGTGAATGCTCAAGTGCTAAACCTGGGCCTTCTTCGCCAACCCATAAACGTAAATTTTTAGGCCACTCGGTTTTAATAAGGCTCTCACCATGTAGAGCTAAAGCATAGTCTGCAGAGCAAAGTGGGATTTCGTTAACGGCTAAAGCTGATTTAGTAAATTTCATTTTGAGCGCGGCACCTGCCGAGGCTTTAATTGCATGCGGTAAGAAAGGGTTGGTTGATTCTTTTGTAAGAATCATTTCGGTTACGCCAAAACCTAGAGCAGTGCGAGTTAAAGCTCCTAAATTTCTTGGATCTCCAAGTGGAGAAATAAGCTCCAAGCCTTTTGGGTGACTTTTAAAATCTTTGAGCGGAAAGTCTTGAAAAGATAAAATCAGCATGGGAGTTTTTGTTCCAAGTACATCTAACTCTTTGAAAAGATCTTTTGATAAAAAAGTTTTTTTTGCCGAAGTTCTATGCGGAATTTCAGCATCGTGAATGATGTATTCGGCTTTAAATCCTTCAATAGGACTTTCTAAAAATTCTTGAACTAGTTTTTCGCCCATTAAGAAAAACAGATTATTTTCTTTAATACCTTTTGAAGTTGTTAAAGACTTCCAAATTTTAAACTGAGCATTGGTCGAAGACGTAATTTGGGTTGAAGGTGCATTCATGTTCATTATTCAACCTCTTCGTCTGGATCTTCAGGCAGGGGAGCATTTTTAATTTTACGGTACACCACTAAACGGCGGTGATTTTCAGTGTGTCTTAAGTCGTAGGCGATATCTTTTTCAAGTTTATAAAATTCTTTAAGGTCTTTGGCCATTTCAATTTCAGGGTCAACGCTTGGGCCCTTCATAAAATAAACGCATCCGCCTTCTTGCACACAGCTTATAACATTTCTTAAAGTATTTGGAATATCTTCAACAGCGCGTGTAATAACCGATTGTACAGGGTAAACGAAGTGTTCGTTGATGTTGCGGCCAATGATATCTAAGTTTTCGAGCTGCATTTCTTCGCGCACTACTTTTAAAAACTCAACGCGTTTTTGTACGCCTTCAGCTAAAAGAATTTTTTCTTGAGGGTAGCGTATTTTTAATGGAATCCCCGGAAAGCCTGGGCCTGTACCTACATCGATCAATGGAAACTTGATTTCGACAAGTTCTGTAATAATCATACAGTCGATAAAGTGTTTAATGGCCACATCTTTGAGCTTTAGTAGGCGGGTAAAGTTTTGGTGCTCTTGGTTTTTCATCAGCAAATGATAAAACTGTGCGAGTTTCTTTCGCTCTTCGTGGGTGCAATTAAAGTCGTGATTGCGGAAAATATCTGCAAATCTGTCGTTAGCTTCTTCAACTTCGAAGATTTTTTCAGGTTTGAAGTCGCGTTTTGAGCTAAAATCCTGACCTTTGAGGCTGATTCCAGCCTTTTCTTTGCGAGCTTTGTAAGGAGAGTGATTTTGCTTATTTTTGTGCGCCACGATATACCTTCATGAATGCAAGCTATCACATTGCTAAACCCTTGAAAAGACTAAAAATATTACAGATAATAAGTGACTATGTCGAATACACAACTGACTCAAATCAAAGATAATGCATTAAAGGCCTTTGGCAGCGCCCAAACCTCAACAGAGCTCTATAATTTCAAAGTTCAATACTTAGGAAAAAGCGGAGCCTTAACTGAAGCTATGAAGTTAATGGCGACACTTCCTAAAGAAGAAAAACCACTTTTTGGTAAATTGGTTAACGAAGTTAAATCAGAACTTGAAACAGCTTACGAAGGTTTTGAAGCTTCACTAAAAAATAAAGAAATCTACTTTTTGA
>JBEBIK010000406.1:0-2100 GCA_040080445.1 Pseudobdellovibrio sp. | reverse complement strand
TTTAAGCGCCTCATCAATCTCAACGGAGTCAGTATAAATTTTCAAGCAAGTGCTCTGCGGTAGTTTATTGCTGGAGATCTGAAATTTCCAATTTAACCCCTCAAGAACTTCTTTAAATTCTGTGTTCAAATTATCTTCGCTTGTAAGATCATATGTAAAAGCGACTACTATTAGATTTTGATTCATTTTTTTATACTTTCAAATTACCTTTTATGACTTGTTTTTTTTGAAGTGTACCGATATGGATTGCTTTTCAAAATACCTTGAGTTGGAAACAAAGTAATAGGCTGCACTTGTTGGCGCTCAGCAACAGCCCTGCGTCTAGAACCATTTTTTTCAACTTTAACAGTAGCCCATCTCATACTTACAACTTCTGTCTTATCTTTTATCTGTTTAACAATATCAGCAGTCGGCACGGTATGACCCCAAAAATCTTCAAGATTAGAAAGCTTGGCTATTGCACTAGCACCTAAATTAGTTCCTTTTAACTTGTCATTGGCCATTAAAAGCAAAACTGTTGCGGCAAACCTATCTAAAAAAGAATTATTTGAGTGAGCATGAGACAAAGTCGATTCCTTTAATCCTGATTTTACGGCCAAGTCTCTTGCAGATAGAGATATCTCTTTACGAATCCAAGTTGCTACTTTCCCAGGAAGCTCCGAAGGATTTTTTAAGAATATGTTTAATATTTTTTCTAAAAATAGCTTATTCGCTTCAGAAATATTTTTATCAGAAATATAAATTTCGTCACAATGGTTACAAACTTCTGCGTCAACATCTGCTTCGATAGTCGGTGCCCCGTCTAGCTCAAGCTTACGAACAACGGATTTCAAAACTAACACACCCTTATCACAAGAAGGGCAATTTGATTTAGGTTTATCTGTTTTACTTTTTGCCATTTTTTCTCTCCACATGACCTTGTGAATTTTCACGCCAGTCAGGATTTTTAAGCAACCACTCTTTTCTTAGTTCAGCATCCTTAGCTTTTGAAAATTGGTAAGCAGTCTTAACAAAGGCATCTTCGGCCAAGAGAACATCAAAAGTGTAGTCATCATTCTTGGTACGCATTCTACAAAGAAGTTTAATCTCTCTATCGTCAATGTCTTTACCCTTCCACTCTATGCAGTGATCTTCTGCCATTGCTATCACTTTTCCATTAGCTAGAACTTGTTGCACATCTGCTATACTTATTTCGCGATAAGCCCTGTCAACCTCAATATGCTTAGTAGCATATTTAACTTTATCACTCTTAAGCTTAAGCAGTTCTTTTATTTTCTTGGTGATATCGTCAAAACTGCTCAATTGCTCTTCCTTTATTATCGGTCGTATTTATTGAAAATTTCAATTAAAACTTGAATTTTTCACGCTTTCTCAATAGCTTGCTTTTTAGATCGAACACCACTACGTTGATCTAGCGCAGTATGTAATTGATACATTTTAGCAATTTTTATGCCTTTACGTCGTAATTGTACATCATCCTCGCAAATATCCAGCGAATCGTAAATCGGATTTTTTTGCGCAATCCCTAAAGCGCTACAATCTTTGCAATAAATGTGGTGCTTATGAATTTTGAGCCAAAGGCTCATTTGCCTTACTGGTTCTTCGCGAAAAAAAGTTGTTCATTTGCGCCTGTGCGCATGGTTTTAATCGAGCCACAGCGTAAGCAGGCTTGTTCAGAACGTGTCTTTTAAACTTCCCATAGAAAACCATCAGAAACTGGTTTTTGAGATAAAAGTTTTAGATTAGTTCCGACTAAAAATGTATTTAGAAGCTCATTAAGCATGACCGTTTCGTTTGGTAAGATGTTGTTCTCGACAAACAAAATTCTACAGATAGAAATGGCTTTTACTTACTATTTATGACTCACTACTTTGTACTTTAGGCGTGTTGTACCCTGCTTACATTTTCTTTATTTGATCATAGAGAATAAAAGCTCCCATGATGAGAACAAAATATCCGAAGCCTTTTTTTAGTGTTTTTTCTGAAACCTTTTTTGATAACGACATACCAATAAACAGCCCCACAATTGCAATTCCTGAGACCGTTAGAAGAAGCTTCCAATCAATAAATGTTTGATGTTGTATATCGCCAATAAATCCC
>JBEBIK010000405.1:0-2119 GCA_040080445.1 Pseudobdellovibrio sp. | reverse complement strand
GACAGTTTAACTATTTTCATCGGAATTTCTTGATCTTGCGCTGAAGGATACCTGTAAATAACGGCGAAATCACTGAGCCCTTTAGATTTTAATATTAGTTTCGATAGTTTTAAATCTACTGAAGCTACCTCTGTAGAAAGCTGAATTAAATCATGTGTCTTAGAAAAACGAACTTTATGATAGGCTAAAAAACCTTTAATTGCTTTTTCAGCACATTGCTGTGAGTGAAAGGCCGAAATATTTTTGTAGTCTTTTCCTGAGGCTAGGCTTAGTTGTGCCATTTTTAAGTCGCGCGAAGCATATTTAAACCAATTTATAACAAGACTAGACAAGGTCGATCTCTTTACCTGTATTGAGAGCGGTTTCGGCTATTGAGCTAAAATCTTCTTTAGTTTCATTAAACTCTTTTTCAGAAAAAACAAATACATCGGCCGAAATTCCACATTTTTTATGTAAGAGCTCTCGTGCCTTAGACATATTATCCAAGCGCGATTTTGTTGCTTTCGGTACGACCACTACAAAATCGTAATCACTATTAGGCTGGTTGGTGTTGTTGGCTTGCGAACCAAATAAAAACAAACGAGTGGGCTTGAATTCTTGTTTCAAAACCTTAACAATTTGGTCTATATTTTGTTTCTTATTTGTTGCCACCTATAACAAATCTCGCACGGGCTATGTTTTGTCAAAAGCTAAATTTTTAATCACCCAATGAGGCCGCTTATTGGGCTAGATTTGAGTATATTTTTGCCACAAGTTTTATCAATTATGCTAAAATTTTGAAATATTGACTAAAAATCCATCGAGGAAGTAGTGCTAGGGATTATGACCTAGGGTAAATAAATTTTATCCAAGTTTCTCGAAATAAATCAGATAAGCCTTCTTTGTCGAGTTTTCTACTTGAAACTGCAATCATGGCTTCGTAAAAAACCGGCTGGTCTTCGGTAAATTCGCAGCCATTGATTGCTAAAAAAGTAAGGGCCGAGGCTAGAACTGTGCGTTTATTACCATCGACGAAAGCCTGAGCTTCAGCAATATGAAAAGCGTAGGCGGCGGCCTAATCAAAAATAGTTGGGTGTAAGTCCTCATCACCAAATGCAGCTTGGGGTTGTGCAATGGCTGATTCTAAGCCGCCCAAATCACGGAGGCCCGCAAGCCCTCCATGATCGGCAAGTTGTAGTTTGTGTATTTCGATAATAATTTCTTTGTCTAAATAGATGGTTCCGGAATAGTTCATTTAGCCAATTTCTTTAAAGTTGTAGAATGGGTCTTCATGATTCTTTTAGCTATATTGATAGCATCTTCTTTAACTTCTTTTGAAGTAACAGGTTCTAAGATAACTCGAGAACCTTCGATTGTTATTTTAAAAATAGTGTTTTCTTGAGCGCCGATAAGCCCCAACAAAGTTTTATCTAAGAAAATGGCTTGTGAGTTTCCTACTTTTTTAAGAGCTTTGGTTAGCATAGAAGATCTCCTTGTTAGTAAACCTATCGGTTATACTTAGTTATAACATAAGTATAACGTCAATTAAACCTATTTTTTTAAAAAAAGTCTCAATCCGAGATGATTTAGGATGTTTAATGCTGCCCAGCCTACGACCAAAGGCCTTGGGCTGGGTGCAAGGTCAATAATTAGTATGGCATACTTTTGTAGTGGTAACAGAGCTTTATGCTACTTCTGAAATCGGTACCAGGGATTATGATGCTGAGATAGGGCGATGGATTGTGAAGGATCCGATAGGCTTAGTTAGCCCGCATTCGAGCCCCAAACTTCTTTCAGACGCGAGTCTCGGCCACAGCGAGAACGATAATATTTGTAACGAATAGGATTTTTTTCGTAATAGGATTGATGATACTCTTCTGCGTTAAAAAAAGTTTTTAGCGGTAAAATCTTTGTAACAATTTTTTCAGTTTTGATGCCCTGTTTTTTTAAAGCATTTATAGATTCATCGATTTCTTTTTTTTCGGCTGCATCGGCATAAAATATCGCACTTAAATACTGTTCGCCTTTATCACAAAATTGCCCTTTGTCGTCAAAAGGATCAACGTTACGCCAAAAAACAGAAAGCAAATCTTTGAGTTTCAACTTTTGAGAATCGTAGCTCACTTGAATAACTTCATAA
>JBEBIK010000404.1:0-2119 GCA_040080445.1 Pseudobdellovibrio sp. | reverse complement strand
GATTTAAACAAACTTTAAGGGAATTTTGATACTTGTGACCAAGTTTTTCAAAAATAACATCAAGTTTTTGTTCTAATTTTGAAACTTTATGTTCTTTACCTAATAAAGCCGCAGCACGCATAGGTGTAATTGTAATAGCTTCGATTAAAGAAAGAATAACCGCCGCTGACATTGTAATACCAAACTGAAATAAAAACTTACCAATTACACCATCCATGAAAATAACGGGAAGAAAAACTGCAAGTACTGCGAGAGTTGCGGCCGTTGCTGCTGGCAAAACTTCCATTGCGCCATCATAAGCCGCTTGCTGTGAGCTCTTACCCATTCGGTAATGTCGCACTATGTTTTCAAGAATCATAATGGCATCATCAACCACAATCGAAATAGAAAGAGTAAGCGCTAATAGCGTGAAAAGATTTAAGGTAAAGCCTGAAAAATAAAGAATAGTAAAAGTGCCAAGAATGGAAGTTGGTATTGAGAACAAGATATTAATTGAAGATGACAGACTTCCGAGAAATAAAAAACAAACGAGAATTGTTATAATTGAAGCTGCCCAAAGCTTTTCAATTGTGAGATTTACCGTGCTTTTTGTAGATTGCGTGTAATTCACATTAACACGGTATTTCATCCCATCAGGAAATTTGATTTCATCTAATTTTTTAATAACGGCATCAGCCACTTCAACTTCGTTTGTTCCGCGTTGTTTATTGATACGAAACACAACTGCAGTTTGGCCAGTAACGCGAGCTACACGGCGAATATCAGCAAGACCATCTACAACGTCTGCGACGTCTTTGATATGGAAAATGCGGTCTTGAATGAGTTGACCGCCACGTCTTTGAATAGGGAAGTTAGCAATTTCATCAACACTTCTTGCCTCTCCTAGATAGCGAACGCGAATTTCTTGTTTGCCATCGTTGAATTGTCCAGCAGCACTTTCCAAGTGCTGTGTGCGAACGGCCTCTATAACATCATTTACTGTTAACTCAAGTTTACGAAGTTTATCCATATCGAGCCAGATTCTTAAATTACGATCTGGAAAACCGCCTGTGTCGACAACACCTACACCTGGAATAAACTGAATCTGATCCCTGAAGTAATTTTCGGTCCAACGAAGCATTTCTTCGATTGTTTTTTCTCCGTACACGCTGATAATTAAAATTGGTTCTTCATCAGGGTTTGTTTTGCGAATGATGGCAGGATCAACCCCTATTGGATAACGAATCTGGCTGATGGCTGACTGTACTTCTTGTAAAGCAACATCAACATTACGACTGATATCGAATTCTAGTGTGATACTGGCTTGTCCCTGTTGAGCTGATGAACGCATTTCTTTAACACCTTCAACAGTTAATAGACGCTCTTCAGTCAAATCTAGAATTTCATTTTCTACCACTTCGGGTGCCGCACCTGGGTAGTTGATCGTGATATTTAATACCGGAAAATTTACATCTGGCATTTGACTAATGCCTAACTTATTCAGACTGATCGCTCCGAAAATAATTAGGCCCGACATTAGGACCCAACCGAAAACTGGTCTATCTAGTGCTATTTTAATTAAATTCATGAAAACCCCGAATCTGCTGTTTTAATATATTGAGTAACAAGAAGCTCCATAGAGTCTAAGTAATTTTCGGTAACAATCTGAATGTTGACATCATCAGCCAAAACAGAAAAATCACTTATGTTAGTTTTTAAAAATACCGACATCCAAGGCTCCATGGAAATAACACCTTGTTGGTAAAGAAACTTAAGACAAAAATGCAGCTTAAGCGCGTTCAAATTTTGCGCACGACTCACGGCTCTCAGAGCGTGCCCAGTTAAATTAAATAAAAATTCTGAATTTTGATCGCCCTCAAGACTCACATGCGATACGCAGTTTACAACAAATAGTGCTAACTCTAATTTATCGTAGCTGCTGCGAATATCTTTAAAGTCTTCGATGAGGCTCGCCTCATTTAAAGTTTTCATCTGTGAACTATTTTGATTTTCTTTGTAAGTAAAACTAACAAAATGCAAGGGCTCTAAAATTCCACCGCCAAAACGTTTTTTACTTTTGAGTGCGCTTTTTGCGATAAAGGAAGTTTTTGCGCCATCTATTCCAATAGCATGAATAATT
>JBEBIK010000051.1:0-9628 GCA_040080445.1 Pseudobdellovibrio sp. | reverse complement strand
AGACTTGTTGGTTCCCCCTGAAGCCGACAAACCATTCAGCTAAAAAGTTCGAGAATTAGATGTTTACGCTTTATGCAAGAAGTGCTTTTATGCTACTTAGACGTGGGTTTTTTTCTTCATCCGCAACTTTAGTAGGTGAAGATGAATCTTGCAATTTTCAGCGCCAAAAGAAAAACTCGAAAAGATAAAAATTAAAGTAAATAAACTTTTAAACATTGGAATCCTTGGTTGTATGTATATATAGTGCAAATCATTCTTTATTTATTAAAAGTCTAAATAGAAAAAACTAAGTACAAAGCCCAGTTAAAAATAAAATATCTTAGCCAATACCTCGAATAACTAGAATCCGACCAAAATCGCGATACCAAAAAGTATAAAAAGCGCACTCGCTAAACGATGTATTAAAGTCATCGGAATTTTAGTAGTAAACTTGTGACCAAAAAAAACGGCCAAGCCATCAGCACCAAGCATTCCGAGAGTGGTTCCGATAGTAACGGCCAATGGTAAGGCATATTTTGCCCCGAGTGCCACAGTTGCTAGTTGAGTTTTGTCTCCCATTTCTGCAAAGAAGAAAGCTACTGTGGTGGTTAAAAATGGGCCCCATTGATGTTTTTCTTGAAAGCCTTCATCTTTATCGGGCACTAGAATCCAGAGTCCAAAACCAATAAAAGTTAAAGACAAGGCCCATTTTAAAACTTCTGGAGACACGTAACCAGTTATAAAAGAGCCGACGTAACTGGCTAAGGCATGATTCAAAATAGTAGCCACTAAAATACCAAACATAATCGGCAATGGTTTTCGAAATTTAGCAGCTAGAACTAGAGCGAGAAGTTGGGTCTTATCGCCCATTTCGCTAATAAAAACTAAAATAAATGAATTGAAAATTGCTTCCATTGTGAACCTCACTTGTTAAGCCGTGAAGTCTTTATTCTTGAGATTGATACAATCTGCAGAAACGGGACGACACGGCATTGTTAATTATGCCAGTGTCAGTCTCGTCAAAAGAATGGGATTTCTTTTAAATGCACCGGGGTTTGTGCCCAGTATGTCGATGCATTCTTCTGCTCTAAGTCAGAATGACTACTCCCTAACAAAAAAAGCATATCTTATGAGTTACGATTATTCAATTTTTTTCTGTCTTTATTTAGGCCATAAATTTTGTTACAAGAATTATTTAGCGTAAATCATGGTTTTAAAGCCACCCATTGAAAATCTTTTCATATCAAACGGCATCTTAATGTCCATCTTCATTCGAGGATCTTTCATTACTTTTGCATTAACTTGGTTGCGGTGGGCTTTTGACTTGTAAACTATAAAAGCAAAAACAACGGTTTCGTCTTTTTTGAGTTTACATAATTTTGGAAATGTAAGACCCCATTGAACTTTGAGGTCGTCACCGAGGCATTCGTAATAATCAAGAGCCCCATGCTCCATCCATAATTTGCAACCTTTAGCTGCCATTTTTTTATAAGTTTTAAGATTTTTATTTTTAATTGGTATTACATAACCATCTACATATCGACTCATTTTCACCTCATTCGTTATATTGAATTATTGCTCCTGAGCAGGGTCAACAGATGTTTAATTTTTCTGCATTATAGTCTAGACTCGTTGCTCTATTCACTTAGATAATTTCGAATAGGCAATAAACTCGAAGATCACCAAAACAATTATCACAATCAGTTCAAGTACAAAGTAAATTAACCCCAACGGCATTAATCTTTCAATGTAGAATAAAACCAAAGCAGCAGAAATAAAACAATAAAACAGGTTTGCGAAGATGATTATTTTTAATAGTAAATTCAAATTTTTAAAATTAAAAGCAAAGCAACAAAACGAGTAAATTGAATAAACTAAGGCTAGGCCTGATAAGTAAAACAGAATATTTCGCGGCATTCCGAAAACATCTTCAAAGTTTGCTAAAACAGCACCAAGCATTATTGCGGTCAAAAATGCACCGGCACTATCGATTAAAAAAAGTTTTTTTGTGTTCATTATAATAGGATTATCACATAAGCTTTTCGTTGTTTATTGAAGCTATCTTAACCCGATGATGGTCGGGGTTTAGTAGAAATGGTAAAGAAGACTACGGGCATGAGTCCAATCCAAATTAGTACTAGTCCCCAATATTCACCCGCTGATACATCATAGGTATGCAGAATTTGGGGCCAAGTTAGTCTGTGGTTAATAATGAATGTTTCAAACAACAGAGTTGCTACGAGCCAACTTATGCCAATCCATGCAGCCGCGCTGATTTTTTTTATTTCTAATTTTTTCCAAAAAAATAAAAGCAACAAAGTCCATAGTGACACACCTGTTAAACAAGAAATTTGGTTTGCGTACAAGGGGGCTATATCAAAAATATTGATTAGCACTAATTCGCGAAAGGCCCCATTCACAAAGGCCATAATCAAAAAGCCCAACCAAATTAAGATAGATTTAAGTGTAATCTTCATTTAATACTTATAACCGAGCTTGAGTTGTGAGTATACTAGTGTTGTGATAGACAAGCTTAACATCTTCAGATATATTTAGGGTCTAATTTTTTTCGGGGTTATCTCACATGCAATTGAATACATACACAGAACAGATCAATAATATTTTTAAACACTTATTACGCGTGCATAAATCACTCTTAGATTTTCAAAAGTTAGTTATTGAAGCCTTAGATCAAAAAATATACACACCTTATGAAACGCTGCAAATGGCCATTAATCACCCTGACTTTGAGTGGTTACGAAAAATTTCAGGCGTTATGGCGCTAATGGATGAGGCCACTTCAGATAAAAAAAATCCACCGACGGAAAAAACTTTAAAAGAATTTACTCACCTTTTGAAAGATATTTTTAGTGAGACCAACCCAGATCTTGATTTTAAAAATAGACTTAATGTGGCTTTAGCCAGAGATTCTAAACTTTCGAATGAAGTTTCGGAGTTAAGAGCTATTTTGGCCAAATTTTGAACTCAAAATCTTTTAAATCTCTAAATTTACCTGATGCACTCATGCGTGTTCTTAAAAATTTAAATTTTACAGAAATGACCGAGGTTCAGGCGACGTGTATTCCTGCGATTAGAGAAGGCCAAGATTTAATTGTGCAGTCTAAAACGGGCAGCGGTAAAACCGCAGCTTTTGTTTTTCCAGCTTTAGAAAAAATTATTCTCACTCAAAATAACCCGCAAATTTTAATATTGTGTCCAACTCGAGAACTCTGCGACCAAGTTGCAAAAGAGTGTTTAAAGTTTTCAAAGTATTTTACAAATTTAAATTCAGTGGCTTTAATAGGCGGGCAGCCTGCTCAGCCGCAAATTAATTCTTTAATGAGAGGCGTGAATTTAATTATTGGAACTCCTGGTAGAACGCTCGAGCACTTAAGAAGTGGCTATATCGATGTGTCTGGGCTTAAAACTTTAATTTTAGATGAAGCCGATCGATTACTTGAAGAGGGTTTTAGTGAAGAAATCAAAGCTATCATCGATTCATTGCCAAAAAATAGACAAACTTTGTTTTTTTCGGCAACTTATCCGCCCAGCATGAAAGAATTCAGCGAACGATATCAAAAAAATGTTCAAAGAATTACGATCAAAGATCCTGAAAACAGTAAACCAATGATCGAGCAGTTTGTTTACTCTGCTGAAAAACCAGAAAAGTTAGAAGTTTTAAATAAAATTTTAAAAAATCATCCGTCAAATTGTACATTAATTTTTTGTCGTACAAAAAATGCAGTGAATGAAATTGGTAAGATGTTAAAAGACTCTGGCATTAGTAGTAGAACTTTACACGCAGATCTTCAGCAAGTAGACCGCGATCAAGCGACTACAATGTTTCGCGAAGGAAGACTGCAAATTTTAGTGGCCACTGATGTGGCGGCCAGAGGTTTAGATATTGCTCGAATTCAATTGGTTATTAATTTTGACCTACCACCGAGCCCTGATATTTACATTCACCGCATTGGCCGAACAGGTCGTGCAGGTCGAAGTGGCGTTGCGGTTTCAATTGCCACCGAGTACGAAATACCCTTAGTGGCAGAAATAGAAGCCGCAACAGGCATTAAAATGATGAGCAAAACTTAAGTAATTGGGGAATTAAGGTTCTTGATCGGGTAATCATGTACAATGATTTATACTAAGCTCAGGCTAATCCTATTTCTGCTTACGGCATAACCTATGCAGAGAAAATCTAGCTAAGGCTAAAAAGTAAGTTAACCAATGGGTGTTCATGAAAAATTTTATTTCGATATTACTCTCAGGATTTTTAATAACCACAGGGCCAAGAGCCTTCGCGGTAAATTCATCACCTAAAATAGTTAAGACGTTTAATCCGTCATCGATCAACATTAATGAATTTGTTACGATGACGATTGCTTTCAGTAATCCAGGCTCTGAAGTGGCAAATTTTACAGCTCCATTTAGCGAAAGTTTACCAGAGGGAGTGATTATTTTAGGTTTCGCAACTACTACATGCGGCGGAACGCTTATCGCGCAAACGGGTAGTTCAAAGTTTAGTTTAGTAAAAGCCAAAATTCCGGCCTTCGCCGCTTGTCAAATTATGTTAGGTGTGACAGCCACCAAAGCGGGTAACTTTACGAGTAAAACTCCAGCGGCCGCACTTCAGACCGACAAAGGAAGTAACTTGTTATCAAGCAGCGCTACACTAACAGTTATAAAATATGTGCCTGTAGAGTTGCGTATTATAAAGTCTTTTAAGCCTTCAGTTATTTAATCTAGTGAGTTTACCACTTTAAGTATTGCGCTCAGTAATCCGATTTCGATTTTAACTAATAATCAATAAAATCAACATCTTAGGTTTTTTGTTTAGTTTGAGCCTATACACTTGTTTTTATTGAATATTTAAGTGATTCTGTAAGCCTTATTTAGCCAAAAAGGTGAGCATGGATTCTGAAAAAAATGTAAACGCAAATAAAGATCAAAAACAGCAATTTTTTAATCCAACCGATGTTAAAGGCGTATTAGCTAAAGCCCAGCGCCCAACTAAAATGGTGGTAACAGCGGGCATGCCTTATGCCAATGGTCCACTTCATTTGGGCCATTTAGCGGGGGCTCATGTTCCGGCTGATATTTTTTCACGTTATATGCGCATGTTTATTGGTGCTGAAAATGTTTTATTTGTTAATGGTAACGACGACCATGGTTCAACCAGTGAAGTGGCAGCGCTTCAAGCGGGTGTTGAAATTCACGAATACATTAATACGATTCATATTAAACAAAAAGAAACTCTAAAAAATTACGCCATTACTACAGATATTTTTACAGGCACCTCGCGCCCTGAAACTTATTCTTTACACGAAAAATTCTCGCAAGATTTCATGAGAAGTCTTTATAAAAATGGAATGCTCGAAAAGCGTGTGACTCGTCAGTGGTTCGATTTAAAAATGAGCCGATTTTTACAAGATAGATTCGTTCGCGGCACTTGTCCGAGCTGTCAAAGCCCTGATGCCTACAGTGATCAGTGCGATGCTTGTGGCGCTAGCTACAGCCCAAGTGATTTAACTAATGTTCGAAGCATGATCAGTGATTCAACCCCAGAACTACGTGATACCGCTCATTGGTGGCTCGACATGTGGAAAGTGGCAGACCCACTGAAAACATGGATTGAAAGCAAACAAAAATCTTTAAGATCTGCTGTTTACAGCGAAGTTTCTAATTCGGTATTAATTGGTTTACAGTTTCAAAATATTCATGAACCCAAGTACAAAGAAATTAAAGACACTTTACCTAAACACAAGAGCCATTATATTTCTGGCAAACGTGTTGAGTGTTTATTTTCTTCAAAAGCAGAAATGTTAAACGCGCAAGAAACTTTAACAGCAATTGAAATTCCGTCAGTAGTTACCGACATGTGGTCACGTCGTCCGATTACTAGAGACGTATCTTGGGGTATTCCAGTACCTAGTGAAATTGATCCTGAAATGAAAGGTAAAACACTTTACGTTTGGCCTGATTCATTAATTGCGCCCATCGTATTTACGCAAGCTGCACTTAAAGAGCAAGGTAAAGACCCAAATGACTACAAAAAATTCTGGTGCGACCCAAAAGCCAGAGTGGCCCAATTTTTAGGTCAAGATAACGTATTTTTCTATGTGATCATGCAAGGTTCAATGTGGTTAGGAACGCAAGCTGATATTCTTCGTCAGCCGATAGAAGGCGAATTGCAAATGACCGAAGCCCTAAGTGTGTTTCACTTAATGGTTAACGGCGAAAAAATGAGTAAATCAAAAGGTAATTTCTATACAGGAGATGAACTTCTTCAAAAAAATTATTCTGCCGACCAAATACGTTATTTTTTAGCGATGTTGAGTCTTGCGGTTAAACCTTCTAATTTTGATTTTGCTTTATTCGAAGAAAGAAATAAATTTTTAGCAGGTCCCATGAATGCCTCTTTTGAAAAACCAATTTCTGCTACGAACTCTAAGTTTGACGGAATTGTGCCTGATGGAAAACTTCTAGATAAAGTAGAACAAGAAACTGTAAAAGTTGTTCAGAAGTATATTCATTCAATGGGTAAAGCCGATTACCCAGTGCTTTTAGGGCAAATCGAAAACTACGCGCGTTTGATTAACTCATTATTCACCCAGTATAAACCCCATGACGATAGAGCTCCAGAAGCCGAACGCAAAGATGCTCTTTATTCATGTTTTTATATTTTAAAAAATTTAATGATTATGCTTTATCCGTTTGTACCTACAACTATGGAAGCTCTTTGTGAGTCGTTGAACTTAAGTAAAGATGTTTTCACTGTAGACCAATTAGGTACCGCTATTTCAGCTGGGCACAAAATTGGAGCTAAGGGTGTTTATTTTCCGGCAGTAGCCGAGTAGGGTAAAACTATACTAGCCGGCTACTTTGCTCTTAGTTTTGTTTTTTTCTGCGTAAGTTATTAATACATCGCGAATTAGCGTTTGGTAACGACCTTCATAACTTTCATTAAGCGATAGTTTTTTTAAGCTTTTAACTAAACTCAGTGGCAATCGAATAGAAATATGTGCAGTTATATTGTCTTCTTCGAAGTCGCTAGCGGGCACATTGATAGTTCCAGTTTTAGTTTTTTTAGCCATGCAATTCCTCCCAGCGTTCAAGTAATAAACTTCTATTTTCTCTAACCACTTTCAGTATTCTATTTAAGGTGGCATGAGAAAAATCAGTTTCCTTATCTAAAATCTCTAAAGTTAGTAAATTGATCCGCACAGATGCACCTTGCCCCTGAATATGTACATGCGGAGGTGCGTGATCATTTTCATTAATCTTGTAGATCAAGTGTCTAGAGGATAATGCCTTTATCCTTGTCATAGAGCATACCATATATATTGTATATACAAAAGAAAAATTTTGATTTTATTTGATAATAGTTTGATCTTAGCTAAAAAGACTTCATGCATGTGGCTCAGTATTGCAAAATCGAAGATGTGACTTAAGTATGATTCTAACAGGTAATGGAAAAGAAATGATCCGAATTTCGAACTTTTCTTTGCAGAAATAAATTGGTAGCCTTTTCCGCATGAAGACTAATTCCGCTATCTACCGCGAAGCTAAAATCACACCCACTAAAAACGGGCAGTTTGTTACAGTTTGGAAACGAAACTCAAAAGGCCTAACAGCGCCTTACGATACTTCAAATAAAATAGATTTTTATATCATCACAGTAAAAACCAAAACTAAAAGTGGACAATTTACTTTTCCAAAAGAAGTTTTAATCAAGCAAGGTATAATGTCGGTAAAAGGTAAAGGTGGAAAGCGTGGCTTAAGAGTTTATCCACCTTGGGACAAGCCTCAGAGCAAACAGGCTGAAAAAACTCAAAGATGGCAGCTCGATTATTTCTCAACTAACATTCAAGTTTAAACGTTAGGATTTTTCGGTATCACAGGATTTAAATTAGACACAACTTCGCCTGACGGACGAGACACAACATAAACACCAGATAAAAACAAAACAACATAACAACCAATTTTAACAAAAAACGGTGCAGGGCTAACAAACATCAAAAAAGCACTTAAAGACATTCCGGTAACAGCCATCATTTTAGCTTTTAACGGAATAGATCTATACTTTCTCCAGTTGATGACCATCGGGCCCCAAGTTTTGTGACTCAGCACCCAGTTTTCTAAACGTGTTGAACTTTTGCTAAAAGAGTAGGCGCTGAGTAAAATAAAACAAGTGGTAGGTAATACGGGTAGAAATGCGCCGAGTATTCCAACTCCGAGACTTAAAAAACCTAGTACTAAATAAAATGGACGACTCATAAAAGTTAAGCCTTTTTTATCACTTTTGAAAGTTAGCGATTTGTTTATTAATATCATAATTTTTAGAACATTCAATAGAGTTATGAGGTTTAAAGCGTTATAGTGGGTTTGGTTTAATTCTAAGGTCTATGTTCTAATTTACTAGGTAATATCGCTTAAGCGTGCTAGTGTTATATTTGTAAATAGCTAAGTTCGAGTCTTTGTTCATTCTGTACAATACCTCCAAGATAGCGCACTCAAGCCTTTAGGAGGTATTAAATGAGTAAGAAACTATACGTTGGCAATCTGCCATATTCTGCAAACGACCAATCTTTAACTGATAAATTTTCTGAATGTGGAACTGTTAGTTCTGCAAAAGTTATCATGGACCGCGATTCTGGTCGCAGCAAAGGTTTCGCATTCGTAGAAATGTCTACAGATGCTGAAGCTACTACTGCAATCAGCCGTTTTCATGGAACTGATCTTGACGGTCGTTCTATCAACGTTACTGAAGCTAAGCCTATGGCTCCTCGCGATAATCGCGGTGGCGGCGGTGGATCTCGTTACTAGTAACAAGATTTAAAGTATAAAAACTTAAAAGCGACCTTTCGAGGTCGCTTTTTTTTTAGCTTTTCTTGAGAAGTTCTTGCTCTACTTTTAATAAAATAGCGAGCTGTTGTTTTTGAATATCAAAAAGCGATTTCATTTGTTCGGTAATGAGTAAATCAACTTTACTGTGCAGGTTGCGCACTTCGATTTCGGCCTTTAAATTAACTAAATAATCACTTCGCGCCACCGAACTCTGCAATTTTATCAGCGATGCCTTGACCAAATGTTATATTTTCGTCTTGTTCGGCTTCAATTAGTTTAGACGATAAGAGTTCTTCTTCTTTAATAGAATCGGCCACCTGCTTGTGGAGCCGATTCAGGTGCAGATTCTCATCGGTCATCAGTTCGTTAATCTTCATCATTTATTTAGTTATATATCTATGATTCGGTATTTCGTAGTCTTGAAAATGTTTATAGATTTTTTCGGTCTCTATGCCTCTACCAACGATGCGTTGCACATCATCAAATGCTTTAAACATTATTTCCAGACGCTTGGCATCGAGAGCCACAATTTTATTCTTGAGCTCGCTTACTTCAGATTGTTTATAATCTTTTTTAGCCAAAGTCATAAAAAGCAAAGACTTGCTTTGCCCCATGTCTCGTCTAATTTGCATCGACTGAGTGTAAACATCTGTATAAATATCACACAGCATCCTTTTTTGCTGGGCTGTTAAACCTTCGGCATTTGAAAAGGCGGCTGCTGCACGATGCATAATTTGGTCTGGTGATTCAGCGGGCTCTTATATTCCCACATCGGAAAGTTTTTTAAAAAATTCTCCAGCCG
>JBEBIK010000403.1:0-2123 GCA_040080445.1 Pseudobdellovibrio sp. | reverse complement strand
GTTGTAAGACTGGTCATTAATCTGACCATTTTGTGCCAGAATTTCTTTAAATAAATTCTGTGAAACAAATTGTTCAACTTTTGGATAGCTAGTTGCTACTGGCTTTTGTTTTTTAGCAGACATTGCCAAGTTAACTACTACTATTTTTTCAAGATCTTTTTCTGCAACTGTTTTTAGTAACAATGTCGCGCTGATCTCTGCAAATAAAGGAACCTTTTCATATAAGTAGCTAAACTCTTTGTAGCGGTCATCGAAAGAATAATCTGAGTTTAAAGCTACAGCTAACTTTTGCGGAATCATTAAAGTTTCCGAGTCTTTGTAAGCTTCTACGTAGTTTCCTCTATTGAATGCATCCATAACAGGGTCACGTTCTTCACTTGAAAGATTATCTTTTGCAGCCAGTGGTCTAGCTTTGATAGTACCGTAATTTTTAAGAATTTCGAGTAATGCCTCACGAATTGCTTCTTCGCTTACACCAGAAGTTAACTTGAACAAACCCTGATTGAAAGTGATGTCTTGTTGTAAGTAAACACTTTCAGCTGATTTTGTAAAATCCCAGTTTGGTTTTTCTAATTGGCTGTAGATAGATGCGGGTAACATTTTCTCTAAACGATTCATTAAACCCTTATACTCAGATAAACGCATAACTTTATCTTCGCGAATTCTTTGGTTTTGTAAGCCAATGAATTCAACTGGTTTATCAGTTAAATCTGTACGAGTTAACAAACTGTTTGTTGAGTTATGTTTGTCGCCCCAGATTAAGAATGAGAAAGAGCTGTTTGAATTATATGAGTCTAATACGAATTTAGCTTTAACAGAATCATCATCATTAGCATAAAGCGTGATTTTTGAACCAGTTCTTGTCTCAGCGTTATTATATTTTAAGATCTTGAGTAAATTGATCTTCTCACCGTTAGATCTAGATTCAGTTTCATTGTGGGCATTAAGTAATTTGATAACATTTCTATCCATATAAGGTTTGCCTAAATCAGCTACCGACATAGAATTTAAGTCGCCTAAGTCTGCAATTAAACGTTTACGGATACTTTCGTCTGAAGCAAACGGATTAGCCGCTAGAATTTGTTTTTTTAATACATCTAAGCTAAATATATGTAATTTAGAGCCAACTATTTGGTCGTACATGTCGCGTGATTCTTGTTTGTTCAAGTTGAAAATATAATCTGCTACAAACAAATCACTATTACTTTTATTGAAGTATACTGAAAGGAAGTTTGTATCGATTAATCGGCTGACGATCATCTCGCCTATGCCGCTAAAGCCTAGTAAGCTGATTCCAACCGAAGCACCTTTGGTTTTAGTTTTAGAGGCTAAGATTTTTACGCGCACTAAGTTATTATTCATTACGAATACATGCACATCAAACTCACCAGAAATGGCGTAGTTTAAGCTTGCACTTAAACCAAGGTGACCAGCTGCGATGCTGCTAAAACCTTTACCTAAAGAAAAAGTCATTGGAGCGCGGTAACCGATAAAGTCGCCTGGCTTTAAAACTTGTTCTTCTTCACCAGAAAAAATATTTTTCTTCTTTTCAAAGAAAATGCTCGATTTAGTAGGTAATTTTGTAACTGGATCATAAGGTACTCGTAAAAGAGAATCTTCTTGCGAAGCAAACTGTTGAATGTAAGTTACTTGGCGGCTGATAGTTGCACCGGCACCAACACCTGCTGGTAATGAAATACCAAAAAATTGCGGGTAAGCTGCTAAGTTTACATCCCAGATATCAATACCAGAATATTTTCCTGCTATTGAAGGAGTTGATTCAATTTTATAGTAGGCGCCGAGGTTTAAACCTTGTGCTAATTCTATAGTTGGAACATTCACTTGTTTGCGAATGCTAGAATTTCTTAATTGTTTTTTAGCTTGCTCCCAGATTTTACCGCCAAATGCGCTAATTTTATCGCTAGTGGTTTTTTCTGCTGGAGCTGCAACAACTTGCGCCTCTTGAGAATATGCATGGAAAGGTATTAATGCCGGGAATAAGAGCCGCCGCTAATAGTTTTTTTGTCTTGATCATATTTCACCTCGAGTACATGTAACGCAATAGCTGTGCCGCGAATTTGAGGTGCTTTAAAACAATTTGTAATTAAAAAGTGTAAAAAGTT
>JBEBIK010000402.1:0-2124 GCA_040080445.1 Pseudobdellovibrio sp. | reverse complement strand
ATTTAAGCACGTACCTAAAAATGAACTCAGTTCATTTTTTTAGACGCATTGCTTACAGGAAATAATTGAAGGTTTAATTGGTAAACTCTTTCGCCTTTTGAGGCCGTTCGAGCAATTGAGTTATCTTTGTGCAAAGACTTGCGCAACTGACGCAATTTAAACTTAATATCTTCAAATTCTTTTTCAGTTAATGAAAGCGTTAAAGCTCCGAATTCACGCTCTTTGGCTGTGTCTTGATACAAAGACTCTAAACCTAGATACATCAACTGCATTTGTAATTTACGTACCAACGCTGACGGAATTTCGTCGGGAGCTTCTGTGGGTTTACCTTTTGTAATAATGTTCGTTAAAGGGTCGCGGCTTAATTCACCAGACTTAATTAAGTTTTCGAGCGCTTCATTAATTTCTGATTCAGAAACTTTTCCTCGTAATAAATCTTTGAGTTGTGAAGTTTCAAATACAACTCCCTCTTGATCGACCATGGCGTAAATAATCCAACCAATCCAGTTCGGAACTTTTTCAAAAACTTTTCTATCAAGCTCGCCGTGTTTTAATTTTTGCTCTACGCGGTACTCTGATAATTGCTTAAGCGCATAGTTGCGATCGGCTGGGTCTTCGGCTTGATTAAAAACAACTAGGAGTCTGAATTCATCAGTTTGTGCTTTATTAAACGAACAAGCTTTTGCAAATTTAGAAACCATGTCTAAAGACAAATTGCGTTTATTTTCGATAATCATTTTTAAATAGTTTGGCGATTTAATATCGGCCGCAGCCGAAAATATTGCATACGAGTAAGGGCGAATAGCGAGCTTTGTTTGTTGCTTTTTTGCAAAGTAAAAATCAGCTAAAAATAAGCGGTAATCCATATACTCTGAAAGAGCAGGCATAGTAACTGAAGTTGTTGAATTATCTAGCTTTTGATTTAACTGAGTTTGCATGAAAGCCCCCATTTAGGTACAAAAAAACGCCTCATATTTTAATCGCATGAGGCGTTAGTTTTGACAACATAATTGCTGCCTGATTTTGAATATTTAAAAAAACTATCTTACAACAATAGTTACGCGCTCAATCGTCATGTCGCCTTGAGTGTAAAGAACTAAGCTGTCAGCGCCTTGTCCGATAACTGCTGGACGATTTAAGTAGATGGTCCCTTGTTGAGAGTAGCTGCTATTGAAAGCTATTTGTCCCATGTTGTTGCCGTTAATCAGTAAACTCACAAAACTAGTATTATAGCGTGAAGTTGCAGTCACAATAACAGATTGAATTGTGTAACCACGGTATCTAGATAAATCGATGTACTGAGTTAAATCAATACGGTCGTTACCATAAACAGAGCGGTAAACATTGATATCAATGTTTTGGCCGTAACCTGGATTTGTTGGAGGAGGATTGTAGCCACCGCCGTTGTAACGAATTTCGATCATGATGTCTTCAATGTAAGTTTCGCCACCAATATTTAATTTTAAATTAGAGCGATCATCTAAAACCGTTCTCACTTGCGGAACTAAATTAATTTGGTAACCCGGATTAACTTGCGAAGCTACAACACGGCCATCAGATAATAAAGACACTTCGGTTCTGTAAGGACTGTTTGGACGAGTGTTTGCGCGAACTGAAACAACTTCCCAACCATCATATTGACGACCGATTCCAGCCAAAGCACGTAGTGGAAGAGTTTCGTTATAAACTGCACGACCAATCCAAATTGTTTTTACTTCTGAACCGTAACCAGGATTTGGGTTACCCGGATAAGGATCACTTGGGTAAGGATTTCCTGGGTAAGGATCTGAAGGTGGCATTGGAGGACGAGGTGGACGCGGCGGGCGAGGAGGCTCTGGTGGACGTGGGGGACGTGGACCTGGTACTAAACCGCCACCACCATGACCGCCACCTGGGTTTCCTGGGTAGGGAGCTGGCTGTCCGCCGCCACCTGGAGGGCCCGGAACTAAGTAACCTTGAGCTGCATAACTTACTGATATAACTAACAAAAAGATTTTTGCAAAATTGTTCATTTTTAAATTTCCCCCGAAATTTGTTTTATTGATCAAGTTTCTAATAAGCAACTCGCGTGCCCTGATTTTAAAACAATACAGGGCCAAGCTGACATCAACATATATGTAAGCT
>JBEBIK010000050.1:0-9694 GCA_040080445.1 Pseudobdellovibrio sp. | reverse complement strand
TTAGCTAAAAGCCCCTTGAAAAAGGGGTTTTTTTTTGAGAATATAAATCCAATGATTAAGTCTAGTTCTACCACTACTTTATTAACCACCTCTATGACATTTTAATGTCGATCTCATAATACTATGTCTGAAATTCAAATAATATTACCCGATAATTCGGTACGCACATTCGATCACGAACCTACAGCTCTAGAAGTAGCAGCTTCAATCGGCTCACGTTTAGCTCAAGATACTTTAGGCGCAAAAATTAATGGCGGCGCTGAAATTATTGATTTTCGTATACCTTTAAAAACTGGAACTAAACTTCAATTGATCACTACTAAATCTCCAGAAGCAGTTGAGGTCGTAAGACATTCAGCGGCTCACTTAATGGCTCATGCAGTTCAAGAATTGTGGCCCGAAGTAAAAGTCACTATTGGCCCAGTTATCGAAAATGGTTTCTTCTATGACTTCGATTCTCCATTTAACTTTACGGAAGAACACTTCGTAAAGATTGAGAAAAAAATGGAAGAGATTCAGAAAAAAAATATCCCACTAGTTCGTGAAAATTGGCCCATCAATAAAGCCATCGAAACATTCGCGAATATGAAAGAACGTTTCAAGGTTGAGATCATTCAAGATTTAGCAACTAAGGGTGAAACAGAAGTTGGTATTTATAACCAAGGAACTTGGTTTGATTTGTGTCGTGGTCCTCACGTGCAATCAACTGGTCAAATCAAGGCTTTTAAACTTATGTCTGTGGCGGGTGCTTACTGGCGCGGTGATGAAAAAAACCCAATGCTTCAGCGCATCTACGCAACAGCCTTCTTAGATAAAAAAGATTTAGATCAGCATATTTTAATGCTCGAAGAAGCTAAAAAACGCGATCACCGTAAATTAGGTAAAGAGTTAGGTCTTTTCATGTTTCATGAATTGGCGCCGGCGTCTCCGTTTTTTACTGGCCGCGGAACTATCATTTATAACGAGTTAACTAATTATATTCGTGAGTTGTATCACAAGTACGATTACCAAGAAGTGATTACGCCTCAAGTGTTTGATATCGAATTATTTAAAACATCTGGGCATTACAAGAACTATAAAGAAAATATGTATTTTACAAAGCCTGATGACCGTGAATTTGGTCTTAAGCCAATGAACTGTCCGTCGCATTGTTTATTATTTGCTTCAGAAAAGCATTCGTACCGTGAACTTCCTCTTCGTATGGCCGATTTTGGACGTTTACATCGTTATGAAAAATCGGGTTCTTTACACGGTCTTTCGCGCGTTAGAACTTTCTGTCAGGATGATGCGCACATTTTCTGTTCGTTAGATCAATTAAAATCAGAAATTTTTAAATTTATCGAAATGCTCAATACAATTTACCAAACTCTCGGCATGCCCAATTACAAATTATTTTTGGCCACTCGTCCTGATAACAGAATGGGAACTGAGGAGTATTGGGATAAAGCTGAGAAAGCATTAGGTGATGCTATTACTGAAATGGGTTTAGAGTTCGGCGTACTTCCAGGTGAAGGTGCTTTCTATGGACCAAAACTTGAAATGCATTTCGTTGATGCTATTGGTCGTTCTTGGCAAACAGGAACTATTCAGGTCGATCCAAATTTACCTGAAGCCTTTGATTTAAAATACACAGGCGAAGACAACACAGAACATCGTCCAATCATGCTTCACAGAGCCGTGCTGGGCTCATTAGAGCGCTTCATTAGTGTTTACTTAGAGCATACAGCAGGGCACATGCCACCATGGATGTCGCCAACTCAAGTGACTATTTTAAATGTTACCGATCGTGTAAACGAATTCTGCGAACAAATTGAAAAAGAATTAAAGTCAGAATTCGTACGTGTTGAATTTGACCGACGTAACGAAAAGTTAAACTTTAAAATTCGCGAAGCTCAGCTTAAAAAAACTCCATTTATGTTAATCATCGGAGACAAAGAAGCTGAACAAAAATCTGTATCGATACGTTTACGTGACGGATCGATGCACAATAATATTTCATGGGCAGAAGCTCATAAAATAATTTTAACAACTATTAAAGATAGAAAGTTGCAAGCTGAAATTAGTCAGCCTGCGACACAAACTTAACTCGAGGAGATAGATATTAATACGTTCGTACCAAGATCACCAAAGCCGCCCGGAAAATTTGACAGAGAAAAAAAACGTGAAAAAGACGGACTTCGTGTCAACCGTGATATTCGTGCACAACAAATAAGATTGATTGATGACGAAGGAAAAATGCTCGGTGTGATGTCAGTTCCAGAAGCTCTAAGAATTGCTGAAGACCGTGGATTAGATCTACTTGAGATCGCTCCAAATGCTCAACCTCCTACTTGTAAAATAATGGATTATGGCAAATACAAGTATGAAGAAAAAAAGAAAGCTGCAGCTTCTCGTAAAAATCAAGTTGTAGTCACAATCAAAGAAATTCAAATGCGTCCTCGTACGGATCAACATGACTTTGAAACTAAAATGAAACATGCGAGACGTTTTTTATTAGAAGGCGACAAAGTAAAAGTAAATTTAAGATTCATGGGACGCGAAATGGCCCATCAAGAAGCAGGATTAGTAGTTGTTAACAAAGCTATTGATTACGTAAAAGACTTAGCTCTCGTGGAGTCTCCGCCTAAAACTGAAGGCAAAAACATGTTCACGATGTTAGCTCCAGATCCAGTTAAAGTTAAAGAGTACCTAAAAGCACATCCTAATAAAAAAGACGAAGTTCTTGAACCTATGAAGGAAGATAAAGATGAAGCTGACGACGAATAGACTCGTTATTTTTGCTACATTCTTGCTGCTATTCTCATGTAAGAGCTTAGAGGTTACTCCAGGCTCTGAAAGGGTTCGGGTTTTAGACGCTGAGCCTAAAGGTTGTTTATACGTAGGCGAAGTGTCTAGCGTACAAGACGAATCAACGGTTGGCACTTTAGAGACGGAAATGGATTTAGCGACGCGTGTAGATTTAAGAAATAAAGCTCATGCACTAGGTGGCAACATCTTAGTTTTCTTAAAAGGTAAAAATACTAATACATTGCCAAGTACGACGCCACCACTAGCGATGAAAGCTGGATCTGCAAAGACTCAGTCGGGAGTTGCAGCAAAGGCTTCTGCTGAATCTGCCAAAGCGAGTGAAACTGAGACTGAAAAGATAGATACACTGGTGTTCTTAGCAACTGTATTTAAGTGTCCTTCTAGTATTTTAAATCAGTAATTAGTCTAATAAATTTTTTGCATCCAGATAGTCGAGTGATTTTAATGGCTTGGCTTTAATTAAAATTACTGGCTTTCCCGTTGCGGCATCAACTTGAGTGTTCTGAAAAGACCATAGCTTTTTGCCTTCAGAATTAATCTCAATAAACTCACCACCGCTCGCACTCAATGTAGAATAAACGTAGTTGGTATCCAACTTAGTAACTGTTCCATTAGTTTTAGAAAAGAATTCTTCTGGTGGAGAATCCTCATATCGCCATTTTATTTCTTTTTGAATGGGGTCAAACTCGACGAGCATAGAGTGAGGTTGATTCTTTTTGTATTGAAAAATGCGATCATTGATCTGAAAAATTTCATTAGCAAATGAAGTTAATGCAGAAAGATTATAGTTAAATGAGTTAAAATAAGCCAAAATATTTCCGTTACTTAAAACCTGTATGTCGTGGGTATGCGCTGAATATTTTAAATTATCTAGAGTAAAATCGAAAAAATTTAACGACCAGAGTATACTCTTCATTTGCTTATCTAAAATAATAAGAGCCCCAGTTCGCCCATAAAGATTCACAATGAAATTCCCTTTACTAAAGGCCGCATTATTTTTAGAGGTTACATTTTCGGGTATTTCATAAATGGAGTTAGTGTGGGTAATTTCAAAAGCAACTTTCTCGCCAGTGAAGTTATTTTTAAAAGGCCTTTTTGACATATTGAATCCAAGTTTACTCAGCTCGGTAATGTGGTCTTTCAAGCACCATTCGTGAATAATTAAATTATTCAAGTCTCTCTGAGAAACGCAATCCGATCTAACCTGAGCATTTTCATAATTAATAATTTCTGACGAGATAAGTAAGATGGTTTTTTCATCTGTGCTAAACTTAACATCATGGTGGATGAACTCTTTTGAGGTCCAAACTTTTTCCGTATTTTTATTAAAAAGCGTGAGCTCACCTTTGAAAGGATTTGAGGCTATGGTTTTGCCATCTGATGAATAGTCGCAAAAGACATAATTGGGTA
This sequence comes from Pseudobdellovibrio sp., assembly GCA_040080445.1. Lineage (GTDB taxonomy): Bacteria > Bdellovibrionota > Bdellovibrionia > Bdellovibrionales > Bdellovibrionaceae > Pseudobdellovibrio. The sequence goes on along the minus strand of JBEBIK010000050.1, from coordinate 5,476 downwards.
TACTTTCAACGAGCTTGTTATCTTTGTTGTAGATGCTGCAAAGATAAGAAAAATGATGAAACTCGTCTGGTTCGTAAAAAAAATAAAAAACTGCGAATACAGCTGATAAGAAGATTAAGCAGAATAGTTTAATATGGGCCTTGAACATAAATCGAGCTTACCAAAGTGATCTATTAAAGTGTAGTTACTCATTGCGTTACAAAACCTAGAATGTTGAGTTGAGCTCTTCAAAAATGCATAGTTAACTATCTAATATCATAAGAGGCGCAAATGAAAATTATTTTATTAATTACTGTATTCGTAGGCTTTTTTATATCAAATCAAGTTTTTGCTGAGGTTAAAAAAACCGAAAAAGTTAAAATTAAAATTGGCTGGCAAGTTCCATGGGCCATTCAAGGGCACTTAGTACAAGTTTTGAAAAAAACAGACATACTGGCTAAAAATGGTATTGAAGCTGAGTTTATAGGTAAAATAGCTGGGCCAGAGTTAAACGAATTAGCAATGGGCGACCAAGTCGACATGATCTTAACTGCAGATCAGCCGGCTTCAGTTTTATTTATGAAGAGCCCTAATTGGTTAGGTGTTTCACGTTTGATGTACAACCGTACCTCAACCTATGTGCCACTTAAATCTAAAATTAACGCTGTATCTGATTTAAAAGATAAACAGGTGGGTGTCCCATTTGGTACAGCAGCTCAAAGAATTATTGTAGAAGCTATTCAAGATAACAAAGTTACTAGCGTAAAGTTTGTTAATCTAGGCATGCTAGAGCATATGCCTCTAATTGAACGGGCCAAGGCAGTCGATGAAAAATGGGGAGAGTTCGATGCATTAAGCGGCTTTGATCCAATTCCAGCCCTACTTGAAGCCAAAAATAAAGTTAAAACTATTCACAAAGGTAAAGTTTGTGCTTTGGTTCTTGTTAATAAAAACTTCTTAGAAAAAAACAAAACTTTTGCAAAACAGTTTATTAAATCATTATCTGAAGCCTATGAGTATTACGCAAAAAACAAAGTGCAGGTAAATGCTTGGTTTGCTGAAGAAGCTAAGCTCGCAGGTGCGAGTGATGAGGTATTTGAAATTGCGGCTGAGTATGAGCCTAATTTAAAGAAAAAGGCCAAGATCAGATTAAAATTTAATGATGAAGATTTTGAGCTTATTCAAAAAGCTGCCGACTTTGTAGGGAAAGCTAATAATAAGACTATTAAAATTAAAGATTTTGTTACAAATACATATCAATAATGTGGTTTGAACATATCTTAGCAAGTAATACACGGGTTTTAATTGGGTGGGGATTGTCTCTGCTCATTGGTCTTATATTAGCACTTTTAAGATATTATCTGCCTAAAATCGTTCAAAGAAACTATCTGTTTAATTTATTAGTGGATCTGATTAAGTTTCCACCACCAATCGCGTGGATACCATTTGTAATCCTTCTTTTTGGGATTTCATTTTGGTCAGCTGTTTTAATAGTTATTGTGGGCGGTATGCCACCATTTTTTACAGCTATGTATGACATCTTAATCCACACCGAAGAGCGCTATCGTAACTTAGCGGCCACCCTGCAGCTTAAAAAAATTAAGTCTGTTTTTTTTGTATCTTTACCCAGTCAGTGGAGTCGCATTTATACAGGAGCCAGAGTTTCTCTGGGCATGTGTTGGATGTCGATAGTGGCTTGTGAAATGATTAGTAGCCAGTCAGGACTAGGTTACTTAATTCAAATTCACCGCATCGATTTAAGCTACGAATTAGTTTTAACCGATATTTTAATTATTGCCGTATGTGGCTATGTAATGAATCAGTTGCTATTAATTGTTGAAAAGAAGCATTTAAGCTGGAGACAAGCTTAATGAATGCTTTTGAAGTTAAAAATATTTCTTTCTTATATAAAGACAAAAAAGTAATTAACAATTTCAGTCTTACGCAAAAAATAGGAGATGTGGTTTTGTGGTCAGGCCCATCGGGTGGGGGTAAGACGAGCCTTGCTAAAATTATATGTTCTCATCTAAAAATAAACAGTGGTGAGATTAAATTTTTTGATAAAGAGTCCTTAAGTCCTGCATTAAGTAAGCTATATGTTTGTCATGAAAATGATTTATTCGAATGGCAAACTTTCAGTCAGCATATCAAATTTTTACTAAACAATGTTAAAATTGCGAGCCCATTAACCGCAGTAGAAATTCAAAAATACTCAGAGCTCCTAGAAATAAGCCACCTGATGAATATGTATCCAAGCCAAATTTCAATGGGCGAAACGAGAAGATTTCAAATATTAAGATCTTTAATTTTAAAATCAGATTTCATAGTATTTGACGAAACTTTTGCGGCCTTAGATTCGGAGCTTAAAAAAAGACTCATGCCAAAACTTTTAGAAATTTGGAAAAAGCACAAAACCACAGTTGTTATAATTTCTCATGAGGCTGACAAAAACTTTAATGTTACATTTGATCAGGCGTTAGATTTTTCATCTTTACTGTTAAACGACAAATAAATAAAGAATAGAGCATGAGCAAGTAGTCCTGCTGCTGCAGCAAAAGCCATTTTAGGTTGATAAAACAGTAATAAGCCCGCTGTTAATGCCACATTTTTTATAGAGATAGAAATCATCAGAGTTTTTTTAAGTGTTGGGTCTGAATTTTCAGGAAGAATAAATTTTGCAAAAAGATATGTACCGAAGTCTTGAATCAGCGCAAGCAGTAAAACTGCAAAGAGATCGCGATATGAAATCGCGGAGAAGCCCACTTTAACAAGCATAGTTCCCATAAGAGTATAGCTGAGTAGCCCGATACAAATAAAATTTAAGCTGGGTAAATATTTTTTAATATTTTGTATGTAGACATTCTCTTTTTTTATAATTTTTTTAAAAATTGAAGAAAGTAAAATCGGAAAAAAACATAAAAATGCTAAGTCTTTAATATAAGAATAAAGATTAATATCAATATGTTGAGGGCTGAATAACAAAGACATAAGCAATAAGAGTAGCGGAGACATAAAAGTCGTAAGCCACATCAATTGATAAGATAGGCTATCTTTGCCATTTTTAAGTTTCACTAAGTGCGGGGCAACAATCGCAATAGGTGAGAGTGAGGCGTAAAACAGTCCCTGTTGAAGAGCGTGGTCTTGTACCATAAACTGACTCAAAAACCATTGAACTGCTGGCATGAGTAAAAATCCAAAAAACAAGAACAAGAATATATAAGCTAAATTTTTTGAGCTGAAGTTGTTGTTAGAAAAATCATAAATAAGCGAAGTAAAAAACATAATACTAAAAAGTAAAAAATAGATGACGGTATTGAGCTGAAAAGCTGGGTAGGGGTACACAATGGCTAAAACAAGCCCTAGTATTATCGGAAGCCCCCAAAATTTATGTCCAATTATCATTAAACTTAGTATAGGTTAATATTTAGTATGTTCAACGATAAAAAAGCTAGAATAAAAGTCATATCTTTGTTTTTGATATTCATCTTAATAGCGGCTTATGCGTTACTTAATAAGTATAAAAATAAATTTGAGAACAATAGTTCAGCTGTAAAACTATACTGGTTTATTCCAGATGGCCTCAGAGCTGAAGAAGACGTATTTAAAATATATGAGTGGGCACAAAATGGTGAGCTCCCACATATAGCAGAGCTTATGAAAAAAGGCAGCTATGGTTTTTCAAGACCAGTGTTTCCCTCTCATACACCCACAAACTTTGCGACCTTAGTAACTGGTGAATACCCCGCCGTTCATGGAGTAGCTGACGGAGCGATGAGGCATTTAGGTTATCCTTTAAGCGTGGTTTTAAAAGGTGGCTTCTCATCATCGGCAAAAAAAGTTCCTTCAATCTGGAACGAGCTAGAGGCTGATGGTAACTTGGTGAGCTTATTATCTATCCCAGGCTCAACCCCACCAGATCTTTCAGCAGGCGTGACCATTAAGGGGCGCTGGGGTGGTTGGGGAGCTGATGTGCCTTCGCTCATTTTACATTCGACTGAAGATGAAGCTTTAAGAAACAAGATGATAGGCAATAAAAATGTATTTGGCTTTGGATCAGAGTTAACACGTTTTACAAATGCAATAGATGCCTCTGGCTGGCAGTTAGAGGCCAAAAGCTACTCTAAAAAAATCGAAATTGATATGTCGAACTGGGATCAAGAGCTTTACTCGCTTTTTTTAGATAATACCGATGACGGTCATACTAATTATGACCAGATTATAATTTCTGAAAATAAAAAAGATGTGATCTCAAGAGTTAAAATTAATCAGTGGAGTGACTGGCTCCCGATTAAAATTAATTGGAAAATAAAAGACCCTCAAAATAAAAATGTTCCGCAAAAAAATGATATCGAAATGAAAATTTCAGCTATCAAATTTGATAGTTCTGTAAAAGTAAAAGTTATTAAGCTAGGTAATTCAAAGTCTTTTCGAATTCGCATGGTGTATAATAATTTAAATGAATACATTGCCGAACCAAGCTGGGTGGCAAAAGACATGGTCACTAAGATTGGCCCAATGGTTGATTTTGTTGATAATTACCCACCACAGTTGGTGTACTTTGATGAAGACAAAGACACTTTTATGCAAGAAGCTCAGCTTTCATTTGATTGGCACAGAAAAGCCGTAGCTTATTTAACAAAAGATTTAAAATCGAACATTGTGTTGCACAGTATTTATTCGCCAAATCAAATGCTCACTTCAAGATGGTGGATGCCTTATCTCGATCCGCAGAGCGCAAAATATCACTCAATTAGTGAGACAGAACGTCTTCAAAAATGGGCTGAAGTTAAAAAAATGTACAAAAATATTGATGATATCATCGGCGAAATCATGAAAAATGCCGATTCAAATACCTATATTGTACTCAGCTCAGATCACGGAGCTTTGCCTCTTGATAATGAAGTTTTGCTTAATAATTTGTTTGCGGCGAAGGGCTGGCTTAAATATAAATTTAATAAAGCGGCTGAAGAATACGAAATTGACTGGCAAAATTCACAAGTGGTTTTTTTGCAGATGGACAATATCTATATCAATCCTAAGGGTTTGGGTGGGGTTTATTACCGAGCCAGCGGAGACGAATACGAAAAGCTTCGTAGCGAAGTTGCAAAATTATTATTAGATTTACAAGACCCAGCAACAAAAACCAAAGTTATTAGCGGTGTATGGTACTGGGAAGATGCAGGTCAGCTTAAACTTCCAACCGACAAAGTTGGAGACTTAATAGTATCAAATACCGCTACCTATTCAGTAATTGAAGATATCACCAGAGATCAGGCCATCATTCGAACTTCAATTAAAGGTGGCTACAAGCAGGCTATACTAAGTGAGAATAAGGGTTTGTTAACTCCCTTTATCATCAGCGGGCCGAACATTAAAGAAAATTATAAATTAGATCACGTCATTAATCATGTGGAGCAGTTTCATTTACTGATGAATTTACTCTCGACAAAAGAAACACAAGCTCTCAAGTCCGAGCTCTACAAACAAGTGTACAAGT
>JBEBIK010000401.1:0-2139 GCA_040080445.1 Pseudobdellovibrio sp. | reverse complement strand
CTCTTAAGCAAAAATTTGTAGAAGATGCGGTCAATAAATCCACAGAACAAGATTTGCTCAGCTCAGAAAAATTAAAAAATATTATAGCTAAATACAATAATGAAGTAGCTCCAGTACTTAATCCACAAACCGATGCCATTGATTCTTTTATTACTTTATTACCTGAAAACTACCGCAGACATTTTTCTTTAGTGCACAGAAGCTTTAGTATTCAAAAAGCCAGCCCCATGTCGCCTCGAGTGATTATGTATGGCCCAGACGCTAAGCTCATGATGACTTTTAACGAAGGTGATCAAGCAGTTGAGCTCATCGAGTGGAATACGAATGCTAAAACTTGGGATTTTTCAGAACTTAAATTCGATGCACAAAAACGTTTAGTACAAGAAAATCACCCAGCTAAATGTGTTATGTGCCATGCGGGTACTCCTAAACCCGTCGATATGAATAATATTGAAGCCTATCGTGGAAAATTAAAACCTATCTTTCCGCAATATCCCTTCTGGCCAGGCTTTTATGGCAGTGTTAACGATATCGTAGGAATTGACACAGCAACGAGCCGCGACACCATCATGCGTAATCTGCAAGCCACGTTTTCGCAAATTAAGGGCTTAACTTTTTCTGAAACAGAAGAGTTGTTCAGACTTAGAAAATTATTAGACGAAAACCCAAAATACATGGATGTTGTAAAAAACGAACTCGATGTTCACCAAAAATATTTCTCTAAATTTATGGATAGCACAAAAGAGCGTAACCGCTACCGTCATTTGGTTACACTCAAAGATCTCTACACAAAAAAAGGCGAAGCCGTTCCTGAATACTTAAAATCAGCTCCTTACCGCCGTACTTTCGAAAAAGAATATGGCCATTATCTACTCCGACCTAATTTTTACTTAAGCTCGCTCATGACTTTTTATCAGTCACAGTTTATCGCAGACCAAATGCGTAAATCTCCTGTATACCAACAAATTAAATACTCACTCCTAGCTCGCAAGTATAACTGCGGCCCAATTCAAGTAGAAGGCCTCTCAATCAACGATTTAGATTCAAGCTTTGATATGCTCTACCCAAATTTAGCTTCGCAAGAAGCCCGCGATAAACAATATCTATTAGCGTATCAGTTCAATGTTGTAGCCGCAGCTAAAGGTGGCCAAAAAGAACTTCCTCTTCACTCTTGGAACTTAGAAGCCAACGAAGATATCGCCAGCTACCACTACGGCAATGTTTTTTCAGACTTAAACGAATTAGTTTTATGGAATTTAGCCCAAAGCCACTTTTCACAACTAAAGCCAACTCACGCGAGGCCCGCTGCCGAAGAACGCCATTACTCGTTACCTAATTCTACATTTTTTAAAAATTACTTAGAAGCAGGCGGGGGTTATGTTTCTCGCATGAACGAAAAACAAATGAATTTTTCGCAAACGCTCAATAGCTACTACGGCGCAAAAACTCAATTTAAAGCTTTACCAGTTTCTTCTTACTGCGACTCTTTATTTATTCCCGCAGCCAAAGAAGAGCTTAAAAAAATTGCTCCATTTAAACAATCAAATCAGTTGCCTCATCAAGTTTTAGTATTAGATCCTAGATTATATACACTAACAGAAATCATCGGGCCTGAAAAAGCAGGCCTCAATATGGTCAGACAAGCTTGTGAGTCTTGCCACTCAGATTCTTCAGTAGCAGCTTCTCAACAGATCGAACCACGACTCAATGTGGATTGGTTCTCAGATACTTATTACCAAGACATTCACAAAAATTATGTAAGAATTCATGGGACTGATAAAACTCCAGTCGAACTTAAAAAAGTTATTGATGAAGTGCTTTCGCAAAGTACTTTACCAGTTCCATATGAGAACTCTATGCCGTTTGGTCGTAGGCCTATGGAAAGTTTTGCTTTGAAATGTGAATTGGCTGTTATTAATGCGAATTACTCAGCTAGTGCGCCTCTTAAAGGTAAAGCTTTTGATTGTAATAAAGAAGTTGATCCAAACTCTTTCGGTTGTCGTTGTCGTAAATTGAGTATGGCCAAAGATAAACTTTATAAAGAACTTTACCGAGAACAATAAAATGCAGGAGCATAAATTGAAATTTCTAGCTTGTCTTATATTATTAGGTTCGAATTTATCATGGGCTCAAGAAGGC
>JBEBIK010000049.1:0-9719 GCA_040080445.1 Pseudobdellovibrio sp. | reverse complement strand
GTACTTATGATCTGCTTCGCGGTCCATTGAAGGAATTAAAAATAAATCAATAAACCAGCCAACACCCAATAGACCTAACGTAAAAAACCAAATGGTTCCAGTAATTTGTTTACCGTAATAAAAACGGTGCGCACCTGTAAAACCAAAAATCCATAATACGTAACCGAATGTTTTTGAATGCGTGTCGTTTGTCATGTTTAAAGAGTAAACCTAATCAAGCCAAGGAACAATCTCAAGTTCGCGCCAGACGATTGTCGGGTTTAAATAAAGCGGTTGGCACAAAATTGACCACCCACTTATTCCACACTACCTTTGGTTATTAACAAACCCTAAAGGAAGAAAAATGAAAACACTATTTACATTACTTTTAATTACAGCATCGACAGCCTTCGCACAGGAAAAAATTAACTTTAATTTTAATAACGAAGAAATAACAAAAATAATACAGACCTACTCTAAAGAATCAGGCCAAAAATTTGTTATTGATTCTACAGTTAGAGGTAAAATTACTATTCTTAATCCGGAAAAAATATCTAAAGAAGAAGCTTTCAACGCCTTATCTGAAGGCTTGGCAATAAATGGGTTTGGAATTGTAAAAAACGAAGACGTTTTCACGGTAAGAAATGCTCGCAGCGCTCAACGAGACAATCTTCAGGTATCGACAGCTTTACCAGCCGCTAAGCCACAACGAATGGCTACTTGGGTTATTAATTTACAAAACATAAGCGCCGGCGATGTACAAAAAGACTTAAGGTTATTAACATCTAGTTATGGCGAGCTCTCTAGTGTCGGAAAAACAAATCAAATTGTTATTACAGATTGGACATCTAACTTACAAAGAGTTGCGGCCCTAATTAAAGAGGTTGATGTTCCGGTATCAGATAAAATCGCAAAATTAGCAGCCACTACAGAAAAAAAGGAATCGTCTTGTAAGTGCAATAAAAAATCAGAAGACGCAAAGAACTAGTTAAGAACTAGCTCTGAGCACCCGGAGCAAAGTTACGAGGTTTTCCACCAAATCCGCCACCATTCATTGGAGGTGGAGCTTGCGGTGGTGGCAATGGAGAAACTGATGAGCCATCAGCATCACGGAATTTATTGTATTGAGCATCGAAACGAAGTTTTACAGTTCCTGTCGGACCATTTCTTTGCTTACCGATAATAACTTCAGCTGAACCTTGCTTGTCGGCATCATCTTTATCGTAGTAGTCATCACGATATAACATCATGATAACGTCGGCATCTTGCTCGATAGATCCAGACTCACGCAAATCTGATAACATAGGTCTACGATCTGAACGACCTTCAACACCACGATTTAACTGAGCTAATGCAATAATCGGGATATTCATCTCTTTGGCAATAGCTTTTAGGCCTTTAGAAATTTCAGATACAGCTCTTTCGCGTGATTCAACTTTTTGCTTTAAATCCATTAACTGTAAGTAGTCGATCATAATGCAATCAAGGCCATGAGTAGCTTTAAGACGTCTACAACGCGCGCGAATCTCAAAAGGTGAAATACCAGCCGTATCATCAATAAATAGGTTAGCTTCGCTGATAGCGCCGGCTGCTTGGATTAATTTAGGCCAAGAGGCATCTTGAATGCGACCATTACGGATCTCACCCATAGAAATCTTTGCTTCGGCGGCTAGAAGCCTCATCATAACGGCTTCTTTGCCCATCTCGACTGAGAAGTAAGCTACAGTTTTTTTAGCTCGCAAAGCCATATGGGTTGCTAAATTCAGAGAGAATGCGGTTTTACCCATAGAAGGACGAGCGGCAACGATAATCAACTCCCCGCCATGAAGACCAGAAGTCATATGATCTAATTCGCGGAAACCAGTAGGTACGCCAGTTACATCGGCTTTACGTTTATAAAGCTCTTCGATTTTTTCAATTGAAGACTTAACGATATCCATCGAGCCGATAAGACCATTAGATGTTTTTTGTTCGCCGACTTTAAGAATCTCAGCTTCGGCAAAATCGATAAGAGCTTCAGCGTCTTGAAAGTCTGAGCTGTAGGCCTTTTCAATTAAGCCAGTTGAAGTTCCAATGAGGCGTCTTAAAAGAGATTTTTCACGAATAATTTTAGCATGAGAATCTATATTCGCCGCTGAAACAACTTTATCAAGTAATGAAAGTAAATATTCTGGGCCACCAATAAGATCTAATTCATTTCTATTTTGAAGTGAATTGCTTACGGTAACGAGATCGATTGGTTGAGCTTTTTGGTGCAGCTCAGCGATTATCTTATAGATGATTTGATGTGACGGCTTATAGAAATCGTTGGCGTCGATTAGGTCTGCAACCTGATCGAAGGCCTCACGCTCTAGCATTAAGCCACCTAGTACTGAAAACTCAGCCTCGATGTTTTGAGGCGGAAGCTTTGGACTCATCTAAACCCCTCTAGACTTAGTATAAAGACAAAAAAATAAGGACTCTTTTTGGGAGCCCTTATTTTTCATAACTTAGATATATTATTGAGTTAAAGTAGTTGTTGGAGCAACAACTGATTCAACAACAAGAGCTTGAGCACCTTTTTTAGGTTTCAATTTGTAGTTGTCGATTTTTTTCTTAAGAGTGTTACGGTTGATACCTAACATCAAAGCAGTCTTAACTTGGTTACCGTTATAAGCTTTAAGAGCAAGTTCAATTAATGGTTTTTCAACTTGTTCTAAAACGATATTATAAAGACCGTTCAACTCTACTTGAGCTTCTTTTTGTTGTTGGAAAAGAACTTCAAGTTTGCTCTTTACTAATTTTTCAAGGCTCACCTGTTGTAAGTTAGCGACAAAAAGATTTTCTGAGTTGTTCAGGTTCGGCGTCATGAGTCTCCCTCGTGTTATGTTTTATAATTTGCGGATCAAACTCCGCGTGTTGTGGGTAACCAAATATACTTATGTTGCTGCAAATGCAACATCACTTTTAACTTTTTTTGCAAAATTCTCTCAGCTAACCACTTTTCAGATACTTGGCCATGTGATGGACTGAATAATACTGTAAATTTTGTTAATAAATCATGTTGACGGCAAAATTCTTCTGACCAGTCGAGATCTTTTTCTGAACCAATAACAAATTTATATTCAGTTGCAGCAGGACCGTTTTCAGAGGAGAAATCGATGTTTTCTAATAAGAAACTATTGGCCGCTCCACTATCTGGAGTTTTTACGTCAAGAATTATTTTTACACGTGGGTCGACGTGTTTAATTGTTTTAGATCCACTAGTTTCTAAAGAAACCTTGTGCCCTAAGTCACAAAGAATGTTGATAAGTTTGTGGATTTCTGGCTGCAGCAAGGGTTCTCCGCCAGTTATACAAATATATTCAGCGTCATATTCTTTTAGTTGTTGTAAAATTTTTTCAAAAGACCACATGCCCCCTTCGTAGTAGGAGTACTTGGTGTCGCAATAGGTACATCTGAGGTTGCAGCCCGTGGTTCTGATAAACACGGTCCGGTTTCCAGCATACGTGCTTTCGCCTTGAATAGAATGAAATATCTCATTGATCTTTATCATGGAAGCTCACGGTGATCGCATTGGGCTGGACTATTGTCAAGGAAGGGTCAAAAAACAGGGGTAAATTTAAAACTAGACCTGACTAGACTTTAGGGATTTTGCACAATGGCAAACCTAGCTTTAAATTAATAGGGTGAGCCGAGCTCTCAGGATGTGAGCTATTTAATGAATATATTTTTTAAAAGATTTAAAAGCGATATACGATCAATTGGTTTTCTAGGCATAGCCCTCTTCATTGGATTGGCTCTAATCAGCTACAATCCAAAAGACCCCTCTTTTAACTCATTAGGACAAGGCTTAAAAACCTTAAACTATTGTGGAATTCTTGGCAGCTTTATGGCCGATATTATTTATCAACTACTTGGGCTGCCGGCTTGGCTTATGGTTGCTGGTTTATTTCAGGCTGCGATTCTTAGTTTTAAAGGTGAAGTCGTAGAAATCCGCAATGTAAGAATTTTATGGATGGCTTTGTTAATTTGTAGTTTATCGGCCTTAATGTCGATCTACTGGTCTGATGTTAAAGTCTTTGAACAACAGATCTACCTAGGTGGCTTACTAGGTTTAGGCTTGGCCTCTGGCCTCATTAAAGTTTTAAACAGCGTGGGCACACAAATTTTGTTGTGGGCTATGACGGCCATGCTTATTGTTTTTTGTTTTGAAGTTAGTATTAACGAAATCGTAATGAAAATTGCAGAATTTATTAAGTATCGGCTAGAAGTCTTGCAAAAATCTGATTTTATTCGCAATTTTAAAATACCTAAAAAAATCAATGCAAAACAGGTCAGATCAACAGAAACAATTTTAGTAGAAAAGAAAAAAATTACTCCTGAGCCTAAATTAAACTTAGCGATGCAAGAAGACGACAAAGAAGAAGTTGTGGGCGACGTAACAGAACTCGAAGCTATCGATGCTGAGAACGAAGACGAATCTGAAGATGACGTGGCCGTTTCACCCTATGAGCCGCCGGCGCGTCGCAAAGTAACAATGCCAACCAAAACTCCGCGCAAAGTAGCTAATTGGACCATGCCCAAGCTATCGCTACTTGAAGATCCACCACTAACACGTATTAAAATTGATGAAAAAGAAATTCGCAGAAAAGCGGATATCACTCTAGAAAAGCTAAGACAGTTTGATGTTAATGGACAAATCGTAGCTGCCAGACCAGGCCCTATGGTAACGATGTTCGAATTCAAACCCAACGTTGATGTTCGCGTAAACAAAGTAACCGACATGGCCGACGATTTGGCTTTAGCACTTTCAGCCGAATCCCTACGTATTATTGCACCAATTCCAGGCCGTGATGTTATTGGTATCGAAACTTCAAATGCTCAGCGCGAAACGGTTTACTTAAAAGATTTACTGGCTGATGAAATGTTTTGGTCTGAAGATATTAAGCTACCAATCGCACTAGGAAAACAAACTAACGGCGAACCTAAAATTGTAGACTTAAGAAAAATGCCACACATGTTAATTGCCGGAACGACAGGCTCTGGTAAATCAGTATTTACAGTTTCAACGATTACAGGATTTTTATTCAGACATTCGCCTAAAACATTAAGAATGATTTTAGTAGATCCTAAGCAAGTAGACTTGGCGGCATTTGCCGACATTCCACATTTAATTATGCCGCCAATTAGAGATCCTAAAAAAGCAGTATTTGCTTTACGTTGGGCTGTTAAAGAAATGGAAAAACGCTATAAATCAATGAGCAAGTTTGGCGCACGCAACATTGAACAGTTCAACGAAACGGCCGAAAAATTTACAACTGAACAATTGGCTGAACATGAAAAAATTAATGCAGAATACGAAAATCAAGGAATCATGAAGCTTGAGCAGTACTATTATACTCCACAGCCCTACATAGTAATTGCGATTGAAGAGTTTGGCGACTTAATGGCAGTTGATAAGCAAAATGTAGAACAAAACATTGTTCGCTTGGCGCAAATGGCACGCGCCTGCGGTATGCACTTAATGATCGCCATGCAGTCTCCACGCAAAGAAGTAGTTACCGGCTTAATTAAGACAAATATTCCAGCAAGAATTAGTTTTAAAGTAGCTTCTAAAATGGATTCGAGAATTATTCTCGATGAACAGGGTGCCGAGCGTTTACTTTCTCAAGGCGATATGTTGGCCGTAATGGGTGGCTCAGGAAAAGCGGTTCGTCATCATGGTCCCTACTTAAAAGAAACTGAAATTAATGCTGTCGCGAAGTTCTGGGCCGACCAAGGCGAACCAGAATATGACCCTTTAGCGATGCGCGCTCTAGATGGTGGACCGTCTCAAGTAAGCTTTGCTGGTATGAATGGCGAAGGCGCTGAATATGGCGGCGGCGATTTAGATGGCGACCAAGAGTACGACGAAAAGTACGATGAAATTTTATCTTGGGCCGCAACTCAAAAAGCTATTTCAGCTTCATTAATTCAAAGAAGATTTAAATTAGGCTACCCTCGCGCAGCTAGATTAATTGAATTGTTTGAAAAAGAAGGCGTTGTTGGGCCCTCGAATGGTAGCAAACCAAGAGCGGTTCTAGTTCAAAGCCATCAAGGGTAATAAATGAAATTAACGAGTCATCCACAAATTATAGTTCAGCAACGCAAAGAGTTTGCTGAATTTTTTGGATTTGAAACTCGTAATAAATATGAAGTTTACGACCAAGAAAAAAACTTAATAGGCTACTGTGCCGAACAACAAAAGGGATTGTTGGGTTTTTTATTCAGACAATTTTTGGGCCACTGGCGTAGCTTTGAAATTCACTTCTACGACGTTGCTCGCAAAGAAGTAATGTTTACTAAACATCCGTTCCGCTTTATTTTTCAAGAGTTTCATGTTTATGACTCACAAAATGCGATGCTTGGATTTGCCAAACAGCGCTGGGGACTTTTTACTAAAAAATTTGATGTTTACAACGAAAGCGGGCATTTAATTTTAGAAATGCGCTCTGGTTTTTTTAGCTTTTGGACATTTCCTTTAAGAGACGCCCAAGGCATTGAGCGCGCGTTAATACAAAAAAAATGGTCAGGCTTTTTAAAAGAAATGTTTTTAGATGCTGACAACTTTATGGTGAGCTTTAAAGACCCTAGGCTTACACAAAACGAACGTTCAATTATTCTCGCAATGAGCGTATTCACTGATCTACAGTATTTCGAGCGAAAAGCCGACTAAACCCAGACCATAGTCTAGCCTCAAACTAACCATATTCATTTATAACCTGCATTAAGCTCCCTTTAGCTTTGCAACAGGCTTTGGTCTTGTGTTGTGATTATGATTCAAAAACAAATTTAAGACTAAAACCCAAGGAGGGAACATGTTTAATTCATTAATTATCGCAGCTACTTTAGCAGTATCTGTATCGGCACAAGCTCACAACACATTAGGTGAAGCGATCTTTGCTTCTCAACAGGCACAAATCCAAGCCTCAGTTGTTGCTCAAGGTTTAAATTGGACTGTTGGACAAGAAAACAACTACAAACTTAATATGGGCGGTTTCATCAACGGCACTATGAAGATGTATGTTCGTGAAATCATAGCTGACGGTATTTGGCTGGTTCAGGATATCGATCTTTCTGTTCAAAAACAAAAAGTTGAAGTTTTGATCGATCCAGCAAACGGTCAAATCAAAAAAATGTTAGTTAATGGTAAAGAGCAAGAGCCGCCAAAAACCGACATGGAAATCGTTGACCAAAAAGAAGACCGAATTACAGTTCCTGCTGGAACTTTTGATGTTATCTACTTAAAAATCAAAGATAACGCTAATAAAGGTCAAACTTCTGAGCAATGGGTAAACCCTAGAGACATTCCGCTTTCTGGAATGGCGCAATCAAAAGCTGATAGCCAATTAGGAAAGGTGACAATCCAACTTACGTCATTTAAAAAGTAAGGATGAATTGTAATTCTTTAAAAACTTTAAAAGCCGCGTGTATAAGCGCGGCTTTTTTATTAAGCCCTATAGCTCACGCGAATATATCTACGTTCGATGCGATCAAACAAAAAGCAACCGAACTTCTTCTCCAAAAAAAGAAAAGCCAAGCAATTCAACTCATTACAAATTACAAGAAAACAGATCTCGGGCGCAGTCATAGATTTGAAGCCAGCGATTTACTCACAAAATTAACGCTGCAATTCGTTTCAAAAGACGCACAAGAGGCGTATGAAAATTCTATTAACTTAACTTTAGAAAATCCAAAAGATGCACTTAAAAGTGCCGAGCAGTGTTTGTCTCTTGATCCGCAACAACTTAATTGTTTAATACAAAAAGCAAAAATGTTATTACGAAACAAAAGCAATAAGGCCGCAATTGTTACAATTGCAGAAATAAACGAGCTGGCGCCAGACAGTAAATATGAATTTTGGTTTGAGCTAACAAGTATAAAAAACGAAGCTGAATTTAAAAACAAACAAATTATTAAAAGTTTACCAGTTTACCAAATTGAAGAACATTTGGCGTTAATTATTTTAGAACTTGATAGATGCTTCGCTGTAAAAAATTATTCACGAGCTAAAGATATACTTATGTTTTTTGAAAAACAATATTCAGATTGGCCAGACCTTGTTTTTTATAAATACAAAATTAGTTTTGAATCTAGCGAAGAAAAAACAAAGCAAAATATAGATGCGAACCAACAACTCACGTTCTATGCAAATAAATGCAAAAACGTTAGTCGTAATTTAGTTCGAAAATATCGTTACGATATTGATTTATGTTTGCGTATTTTAAATTAAGGAGTTTTTGTGAAATTGAGTTTAATTATATTTGTAAGTTTTTTTGTTTTTGCTTGTGGCATCAAGGGCCCACCACTTCCTCCAATAGAAGAAACAACCATTCAAAAGCAAAAAGCAACAGAAGCTGTTAATTCTACACAAGCTCCGCTAAGCAGCTCGGACAGCACAAAAGCTAAAACAAAATAATGAATATCAAAACGCAACTTATTTCTGGAGCTGGAAATACTTTTCATATTGTATATGATAAAGGCGGAGCCTATTCATCTGAAAAATGGACAGCCGATAAAAAGAAAAAATTAGCGCGATTGGCTTGTGAAACCAACAAGGCTGACGGATTCATTTTTTTAGAAAAAGAAACTTCTACTGAGCAAGCGTACAAATGGCACTTTTATAACAACGACGGATCTGATGCCGAAATGTGTGGAAATGCCACCCGCTGTGTTGGTTTTTATATTAAAAATATACTAAAATCAGAAAAAGCAGATTGGATTTTGGCAACAATTGCGGGGCCCATAAAAATTCAATTTATAGAAAACGAAAAATTCAAAATTACAATGACTCCTCCAATTATTTTAACTTCGAGCTTTGGTTTTTTTTGCGATACAGGTGTGCCTCATTTGGTTTTAGAGGTTGATCAAATTAAAATGGATGAAGAAACAAAGCTTAACTCTCGCAAACTTCGCGAGCATGTGGAATTTAAGCCTCGCGGAACAAATGTGACCTATGTGGCTGATAATGGTGGCATAACCAAGCTAAGGGCTGTTTCTTACGAAAGAGGCGTTGAGGATTTTACGCAAGCCTGTGGAACGGGCGCTATGGCCGCTGCTCTTTACAACTTAACTAAACGCGCTGTGAAGCAAACTCAGGTTGAAATGCCGGGGGGAAGCCTTATTATGGATTTGACTGATTTAACCAAGCCCACCATGACGGGCCCAGCTGTATTACTAGGGAGTTACGAATATGACATCGCATAACTACAAAGGTGCAATTTCTGCTCTTGCTACGCCATTTTTAAATAAAAGCGTTGATTATGAATCTTTAAAAAAATTAGTAGAGTTTCAGTTAAAAAATGGAATCAATGGTTTTGTTGTTAACGGAACAACTGCAGAAAGCCCAACTTTAACTTGGGCTGAAGTAGAAAAAATGTATTCTTTGGTTAGAGAAATTGCAGGAACTCGCGTTCCAGTTATTCTAGGTACCGGCTCTAACTCAACTGATGACACAATTGAAAAAACACAAAAAGCTCAGCAAATGGGAGCTGATGCCGCTCTTGTGGTAGTGCCTTATTACAATAAACCTCCACAGCGCGGTCTAGAAGCTCACTTTAAAGCAGTGGCTGAATCTGCAGATATTCCAGTTATTTTGTATAACGTACCTGGCAGAACAATAACTTCTATGAATTTAGAAACCACTGTTGCGCTTTCAAAAGTAAAAAATATTTTTGCAATTAAAGAAGCTAGCGGCGATATTTACTTCGATGAAAAAC
>JBEBIK010000400.1:0-2141 GCA_040080445.1 Pseudobdellovibrio sp. | reverse complement strand
ACAATATGCCGCCAGCGAAAACGCGCAGAACATGATGGCTGAAAAAGTAGCCTCTTTTGATAAAATCAACAAAACCCAGATGATTGAAATTAAACGATTTTCTAAATTTCATACTAAAATTCAAGAAGTGGTTAAGCCTTTCATCGTTCAGCTAAAAAAAGAAATAATTGAACTTAAAACTCAACTTATTCAAACCCAAAAAATCAACTCTAACCTCACTCATACTTACCAAGAGTTTAGTAAACGCGCTGATATTGAAAATCATCAAAAAACTAATGAGATTTTAAGTCTCCATGCTGAAAAAAATGCGATGATGCAAAACTACGAAGAGCAAATACATTCTTTCTCTAAAGAAATTATTGATTTACAGGGAAAAAATGAAGATCTGGGAAAAGAGATCACCCGCCTAAAAAAATCAGTTGAATTTAAAAATTACTTCGAAAATGAAGTGATTAGATTTAAACGCACCCACGAAGAAGATCAAAAACAGATCAATGAAGTGGCCAGTCGTAAAGCTGCTGCCGAGGCTCGTATTTTAACTCTTGAGCAATCTGTGATGGAATACAAAACTGCAGCGATGCAGGCCGAAAATAAAACCATAGATTTAGAGATGAACTTAGAAGGGACAAGAACTCAGCTATCAAAAAAGATAGACGAGCTTAACCTCATTAATGAGAGATTAGCTCGTCTTGAAAAACTAAATAATCATTTAAGTTTAGAGATGAGTTCTAAACAAAATTAAGAGCTTCAGAAAGACTTGCGAAACTTTTAATTCCCGTTATGCCCTTGAGATCAAGAAGCTTGTGAAAATCGGCTTTAAGACCCACAAGTCTTGCGTCTTCAATCATCTTAATAGATTCAAAAAAAGTGAGAATATTAGCTGATGCTGTAAAATTCAGCTTATCGAGACAGAAAACGACTTTTTTATTTTTAAGTTTTCTCTCACAAACGTCGCGAAATGGCTTATTTTGATCAGGTTCGATTCGACCACTTACTTCAACTACCATCATATCGCCAACTTCATAATAATGTGCTCGCATGTACACCTCGTGATTCTATTATCGGAATAAGCCAAAATTAATGAATGTACCTAAGTCTATGTGGTGACATTTCATTACGAAATGATAAGATTTTTTTAGAAAATGAAATTGAAGTGCCACTTAATCTTAATCCTTGTTATGTCATTCGCTCACCTTTGTCTAGCCGAAGAGCCAGTCGTATTAAATTCGGGCGATCAGACACTAGCCAAACTACCTAGTATTGATTCGACCACAGCTAAGATTAAAGGCTTTCTAATTTCTTCAGACGATTTAGAGCGCGACAATGAAAATGAAATTATGCTGCTTAAAGGAAATGTTAAAGTTATTTATAAAACGCAATACTTTGAAGCCGACTACATCGAAATTAATTTTAAAAAAAAACAAGCCCACCTCAAAGGTAACGTTACAGTTCAAACCACCACATACCAAATTGGCGGTAAAGAAATTATCTTAGACTACGAAAATAATCAGGCACTGATTTACTACGGTTTCGTTCAATCTAATAACATCCGTTTTCAGGGTGATTTAATTGAAAAACAAAACGATACAGAATTTTATGTGGATAACGCCGACTACACGACTTGTTCTAACTGCCCTGCCACGTGGAGTTTTGAAGGAACAAAGATTAAAGCCGAGCTTGGTGGCTACGCCTACATTAAAAATAGCTTCTTAAAAGTTGTGGGTCTTCCTGTTTTTTGGCTTCCCTACTTAGTGGTGCCACTTAAATCCGAAAGACAAACAGGCTTACTCACTCCAGAAATTGGCTATATTCGTAATCGCCGTTTAGTTTTAACTCAAAGTTTATTCTGGGCCATTTCAAGATCTCAAGATGCCACTATAACTTTTAAAAATTATGAACTTGGCGGTCTTAAACCCATGCTTGAACATCGTTACGCTTTAAGCCAGTCCACTCAAGGCTCTACCCGCTTTGCGTATTTTAACGATAAGGTTTTTACCTCTGAATCGCGCTACAACAATTATCGTCAAAGTAACGAACAAGAATCGCAATTTTCCCGTTGGGCTTTAAACTCAAATCACCAACTTGCACCAGACAACTCTAGTAAATTTAGAGCACAACTCATGTTAGTGAGTGATTTGCAG
>JBEBIK010000399.1:0-2147 GCA_040080445.1 Pseudobdellovibrio sp. | reverse complement strand
AAGTTATAATTTAAAAATTTCTGGCGGGCTTGCAAATAGCCATCACCGCTTTGGAGTTGGCATTGATGCCAACGTGAAAACTTTAAAAACAACCGGCCAAGGTCATTTAAAACCTACGGCCGGAAAAGTTTTACTTTATTATAGGTTTGTATTTTAGTTATAAAATTTAATATTTTTCTCTGCACGTTCAATTAGTTTTACAGAAGGCTTTAAGCGATTAGCTTTTCTTTCTTTCGAGTAATGATCTAATTGCTTTCTCACATAAGCGGCACCTACGCTGTCAGCATACTTAGTTAATCCACCTCTAAATGGCGGAAAGCCTGTACCCATAATCATAGCTAAATCCACTTCATTAGGAGTTTCTACGATTTTATCTTGATCGAGTGCTAGAGTACATTCGTTGATCATGGCAAATACACCACGTTCCAAACATTCTTGTTCAGAAAGAGGATTCGTCGGAGTTGGAAGTCCTAATTCAGCATAAATAGATTCATCAAAACCTGTTTTACGACCACTTGAATCGTATTTATAAAAACCTAAGTTCGTTTTTTGTCCTAAACGAGATTTATTTTTTTCAAGTTTGTTCATTAACTCAGGAACTTCAACTCTGTCAGGAAAAGCTTTTTTGAAAATATTTAAAACTTTTACACAAACATCAAGACCAACACTGTCCATTAACTCAAACGGTCCCATAGGCATACCAAATTTGTAAACATAAGCTCTATCTACTTGTTCTACGCTCATGCCTTCAGCTAATAAGAAAGATGCTTCTGCCATGTATGGCAGTAACAAGCGATTAACTAAAAATCCTGCGCCGTCTTTTACCACAACTGGCATTTTTCCCATTTTTTTAGCTAATTCAAAAACAGTTGCAATCGTTTCGTCAGAAGATTTCTCTCCCCGAATAACTTCAACCAATGGCATTTTATGAACCGGACTGAAAAAATGCATGCCCGCAAAATTTTCAGGGCGCGGATGACCTTTGGCCATTTCAGTTACACTTAATGAAGACGTGTTCGTTGCAATAATTGCATCGTCACGCATTTGCGCAGCTGTTTGGCCAATTACTTTTTGCTTGATACCCATATCTTCAACAATCGCTTCAATTGTTACATCAATATTTTTAAAACCCGCAAAATCTAAACCAGTCGATACTAAAGACATTTTTTGAGTGAACTGATAATTATCAATCACGCGTTTTTTAGCTAATTTAGCCCATAAGTCGCGAGCATGCTTAAGTGCTTTAGCATTCGCATCGTGTGAAATATCTTTTACACGCACATCAATACCTTTATCAGCCGCTACATAAGCAATACCGCCACCCATAGTTCCAGCACCTAAAACACCTAAGTGTTTTACAGGCTTACCTTTAACTCCTGAATGAACTCCCGTTTGTTTTTTAACCATTTCAGTTAAGTAAAATACGTGAATTAAATTTTTAGAAATATCAGTTACTGCACACTCACAGAAATGATCGAGCTCAATTTGTAAAGCTTTTGTACGATCTTTCATGCCATATGTTTTACAAATAACATCTAAAGCCGCAAGAGGAGCTGGATAATGCCCTTTGGTTGCCTTTAAAACACCTTCTTTGGCTTTTTTAAATACGAAGCCTCTTACGGGTCCTTCTAATAATTTATTTACAATACCCTTAGCTTCAAAAGTTTTACGGCGTTTTTTAGAACCGCCAGCAATAATTTTTTGCATCTGAGTTTCTGCAAAAGAATCTAACAAATTAGGATGTACAACAAAATCAACTAAACCAATTTTAAGTGCTTTTTTAGCATTTAATAATTTACCAGCTAAAATTACATCTAATGAGGCCTGCAAACCCACAACTCTTGGTAAACGAACACAACCACCAAAGCCTGGTAAAATACCAAGCTGAGTTTCAGGAAGACCAATTCTTGTCGAAGAATCTTCTGAGGCAATACGGTAATCACAAGCTAAAATTAGCTCGCAACCGCCACCTGCGCAGGCTCCATTTACTAAAGCCATTGTTGGCATTGGCAAATCTTCAATTAAATTAAATATGCCTTGCCCTGAACTAACGGCAAATTGAACTTGTTCTTTGGTTTTTAATTCTTTAATTTCTTCGATATCCGCACCGGCAATAAAAATTTTAGGTTTTGCCGATTTGAAAACCA
>JBEBIK010000398.1:0-2150 GCA_040080445.1 Pseudobdellovibrio sp. | reverse complement strand
AAATAAGTTTTGTAGAGGTTTAATTCTCAAAACTAAAAGGCTACAATCATTCCTACGTTAAGACGTAAGCCTGAAATATCGACGCTTACATTTTGATTACTTGAGTTTTGTAAAGTTTGACCAGAAGTAATAGGGCCAGTTGCATGATTGGCGTCGGCCGTTAAGCTAGGTGCGGTAGCGTACTCGTAAGCGGCGCCAAATCTAGCTTTAACATTTTGAGAGAAATGATAATTATAAGCAGCTCTTAATTTAGCCACTACAGGGTTAGCCTGCCAAATAACATCGTCGGTGCCAGTACCACTTTTTACGACCCAGTGATGTTCAAATTTAATGGCATATCCAATACCGCCACCAAGTTCGTAAGAAGAGCTGTTATTAATACTCTTAACCCAGTCATAAACAGCATAAACAGTTTGATACTGTATAGTATCTTGTACAGAAAAAGTTCCCGGCGGGATGGTCGTTGCCGTAAGTTCTTGATTAGCACCGCTGTACTCAAGACCAGCATAACCAGAACCTAAGAGGTAAGCGGCGCCTACGGTAAAACCGTTCATGGCATTAAATGTACCTTGAGTTCTTGTTGTGCCACTCCATAAAAGTGTTGAACGATAATCATTTAAGTTGCTTGGGTTGATCATGCTGTAGTCGAAAGTGGCTAATAATCTAATTTTTGGGTTATTGCCAGATCCTCTCGAAGAGCTTTTAGCAGCAGTTGAAGGATTTCCTTTAGCTTGTGCTAAAGCCAGTTCAGAAAAGCTTAGTAAAGTTACAGTAATAATTAAAATTTTAAGCAAATTATTTTTCAAGTGAAGGCTCCTTTGAATCTGTTGCCTCTAATTATATTGATCAAAATCTATGCTGGTCAAGAGTCTAATTGATATTTAGCTCTGCTGGAGGAATGACTTTTGTCGGTTTTCCATCGAAAGAAAAGTCGAATTTAATTTTCCATTCGGCTTCAAGACCAACTTTTTGGTCGCGGTAAAAGTTAACTGCCCAGCATTCGCCTGGGGGTTTAAGCTGAGTAATTAATGAGAATTTTTTTAGGCGAGAGTTGCTGTCGCGATCGGGGCTGGCGTCGAAAACAACACCCGTAAGTACATTGACGTAGTTCGATACAAAGCCAATTGCAAAAGAGATGTCATCTTGCTTAGGTTCTTGTGTACGTTTGCTGGATAAACCAATTTTAAAATACTGTTGGTCATCATTTAAGTAACTCAAAGTAGTTAAAGTGTTGGTAGCTGATAAGTAAGGGAAGTAGTTCACTTGAGTGTAACTTTGAATTTTATCGAGATCTAAAGTTAAAGTACCCGCTAAGTCTGAGAGAGCTTGGTTTCCAGTTCCATACTTGTCCTGATAGATATCATAAGATTGAGTCAGTCTAAAATTTAGAATTGTTTTATAAGAGTTGTCGGCTTTTTTCTTGCGGACTAAGCGATCGAGTAAAGAAAACGAAACAATGTGGCGATCGTAAACACGGTCATCATAATCGTAAAGAATTCCACCTGAATTATTTAAATCAAGATCTGAGACAATATTTCGCGCGGAGTAGGCTGCTGTTGTTGCAGTACCACTCCCAAAAAATTCGTGATCATCTTGTTGAATCCACGGAATAGTCGAATAGCGAATTTCGGGAATAATTTCATTTTTAAATTTAACACCACTTGTTTCATAGTCGCCATCGTAAATATTAAAAAATTTAGTTCGCGTGTTGACTTCAAATTGCATATAACGTCTTGAAGCTGTTTTTTTTGTACCGACAGGAAATAAATAGTCGGCTTCGTTAAAAGAGACCTTCGGACTGATGTTTAAAATATTTCCTATATTAAATGTATTCGTGTTAATAGTGGCTCTTGCTAAGAATCTATCACCTGTGCGTATGATGTCGTTATTTTCTAAGTAATTAAGGTCATCTGTCGGATTACATCCAGCAATACCTGAATTTTCGCAGGCGGGATCTGAATTGGTATTTGAAACAAAGCGCTGGCCGGTTGGGTCTGTGCTGATGTCGTCGTATTCGCGGCTTCTTGCAAATCGGGTAAAGTTTGATGAGAAGCTAAAATACAGAGGCAAGCTTTCAATTTGAGTCATGGTGGAATCAAAATGTAGTTCAGGCGCTCGATGAACGGAATTTGCATTGCTGGCTAGAGGGT
>JBEBIK010000397.1:0-2129 GCA_040080445.1 Pseudobdellovibrio sp. | reverse complement strand
GTGAGGCTTGCTCATCAAATATTCTTTGAGCTGCGGCGATTTAACTAAATGAACGGCAGCGTCGCAAACGGCTGCGTGCCCGCGTCCGCCCCAAGCTAAAGCTTGAGTAGAATATTGCAATCCTATGGTTAATATAAGAAGCGTTAGCGTTTTCATAGTTCTCCTTTGGCTTACTTAAGTTCGGCCGGTGGGTTAAATTTTGATTTTAATAAAAGTAATGCAATTAAAGTAGCTAAATACGGAATCATCTGAATAAATTCAGCCGCAATGTAATTTGAAACCATAGTGTTTGATTGCAATTGAATTTGCATAGCTTCACAAAAGCCAAAGAATAAACAAACTAAAAGAGCGCGCGTAAAGTTCCAGCCTGAAAAAATAAGCGCGGCGAGTGCGATAAAGCCACGGCCTGAGCTCATAAGTGGAGAATAGCTAGAGGCCAGTGCGGTTGATAAAACAGCTCCACCTAAGCCAGTAATAAACGCTGAAAGCGTTAGAGACTGCCATTGGCGCTTGATAGAACTGATGCCAACAGATTGAAGTGCGAGTTTTTTTTCGCCAGCAAACTTCATTTGTAAGCCCCAAATAGTTTTTTCAGATAACCAGTAACTAATTATGATTGTAGCAACCAATACAATATATGGAACATAGTGATTGTATTCAGGTAAATCCACTGAAGGTGTAGAACCAGTTGAGTTGAACAAAGTTTTACTCACAATAGGAATGAGCCCCATTGCTAGCAAATTCATTCCGGTGCCGATTACAATAGAGTTAGCTTTAAATTTTAAAATAAGTACGCAAAAAATTTGTGCGAAGAGTGCTGTTACTAAAGCCGCAATTAAATAGGCTAGAGTTATAGAATGAGTCATGTAGGCCACGCTCGCTGCAGTAAAGGCACCAATTAGTAAGTAAGACTCTAGAGCAATCTGGGCTACACCAGATTTTTCAGAGAAATAACCGCCCATAGCAGCAAACAATAGAGGTAAGCTTAAGCGGAAGGTTGATAAAATAAGAAGAATATAGACTGAATCCATTAGTCTTCCTTCTTTTTTTCTTTAAGTTTGAAGTTGTACGAAAAAAGAAAATATGAGGCTGCTACTGAAAAAATAATTATAGCTTGAAGTACGCGCGAAAAATCGCGGGTTAAATAGTTAGTTTCTAAGTCAAGGTCGGAGGCACCTTTGTGAAGGCAGGCCATTAAAAAAGCCGAACCAATAATGCCGATAAAGTTTTCTCGAGCTAATAAAGCCACAGCAATTCCTAAAAATCCATATTGCGGAGAAAAGCCTATCTTGTACTGAAAAGAATTACCCAGAACTTCAGTTAAGCCGACAAAGGCCGAAAACATTCCGGCTAAGCCAAGACTTAAGCATAAAATTTTAGTACTACTGATACCAATTCGCTGAGCCGCATGCGGATTGCGACCATAAGCTCTGAGTTGGTAGCCAAGCAAAGTCTTTGTTTCAAAAATATAAAGTAAAATACAAGAAACAATAGCTACAATTAAAAATGAACTAACAGCAGAATTTTCAAAGTAAGTTTTTAAAAAATCATTTTGTAAAAATTGAAAGGCTGAGTTGATAGGCGTACTTTCGGGGTTTTGAGAAGCAGGGTTTTGTAAATGATTAACTGTTATCCATGTTGCGATGGCTGCAAAAATGAAGTTGAGCATAATAGCCACAACCACTTCATGAGCCTGCTTAAATAACTTAAAGAAGGCGATAACTAAGGCCGAGAGTGCTCCGCAAATTAAAGTGGTGATAATAATAAAAAGTAATGAAGCAGCTAGCGAATAGGAATTATCAAAAGGTACGATTGCTGAACCAAGGTATGCGGCAACCAGTGCTGAGAGTATAATTTGTCCTTCGCTACCAATATGAAAAAGACCAGCTTTCATCGGAATTACAAAGGCCAGACCTGAAAAAATAAGGCAAGTTGTATAAAAAAGAGTTAAACCAAAATCAAATTTAGAATTAAAAAAGCTGGTAGCTAATATCTTAAACACATGCCAAGGATTTTCATTAAACAATAGTGCTAGTAAACATGAAATCACTATTCCTGTAATTAAACCAAACCAAGGTGCAAATTTTTTCACAGTACACCTGCAACAGTGTTAGATGTGTTGTATGTGT
>JBEBIK010000048.1:0-9794 GCA_040080445.1 Pseudobdellovibrio sp. | reverse complement strand
CATTATAAATACCTTCTGCACTTAAATTAAATGTTTCTGCATTTTTAGTAATTTTAAGGCTGGCGGTGTATTTGGGTCTTCGTAAAAGCCAAGAATCGTTTTCTAAATTTTTTGGATCTTGATAGCCAAAGTTAGTGTTTAAATCATAGGTTGGTATAAATTCTTTTGCAGTCAGTGAAGCTTCAAATCCATAAGTTCTTGATTTAGCTATATTTGTATATTTACTTGGCGAGCCACGTGCGTCGACTAAATTTTCAAATTGTGAATAAAAAAGTGTTAGAGAAGTCGAAATATTTTTTTCAAAAGTTTTGTAAGCACTTAGTGAAGCTGTCGTTGAAGTTTCAGGTTTTAAATTTTTATCACCGAAGCTTGAA
Organism: Pseudobdellovibrio sp.; assembly: GCA_040080445.1. Taxonomy (GTDB): domain Bacteria; phylum Bdellovibrionota; class Bdellovibrionia; order Bdellovibrionales; family Bdellovibrionaceae; genus Pseudobdellovibrio. The sequence goes on along the minus strand of JBEBIK010000048.1, from coordinate 9,420 downwards.
AAAAGTTGAAATAAACTAGGATTTTTAAACCCAGTAGCCACTTCCAATTTATAATTCTGAGAAAGAGTGATGCCAGCTTGGTAGGTGAGATAGTAATTTTTATTTTGATCGTTATCTAGGCGTAGACCTGCTTCATAAACGGTATTTTCAGAAATATAATAGTTAAACTTTGTATAAGCTCCGAGGTAATCGACTGAATCATTAGATTGTTGCACGTTTTGGTCGCGCGAAATGAGTTGTTCTGCTGTGAGACTAGCGCCAGCATTAATTGTCAAATTCATGTTAGAAAATAGTTTGAGATCGAGGCGTGCAGCTTGTAAATCTCCATCGTAATCTAAATTTGTTGCTGAGCCGCTACCTGATACGGCATCTTGCTCGTAGTAACGATTATTTTTTAATAATGAAATTGAAAGTGCAGGTTGCAGTATTAACTTTCGAGCCTCTAGAGAGCTAACCAGTGAAAGCTGAGTAGAGGTGGTATGGTAATTATTCGTATCAGCCGCGAAGTAATTTGGAAATGCAGTAGTGGCAATATCTGTATTATCGGTTGAACTATTTAATTTGATAAAACCAGAGAAATCTCCTTGATAGGTAAATGCGGCTCCAACGTTAGTTTGTGCACTTGGGTAAGTTTTAGAAGAATTTAATACCGGAGAAAGCGCTTCTTTTTTATTAAGACTCACGTCAGCTTTAAAGCCCCAAAGATCAGATAATTTAATTGAAGCTGTACTGCCTAGAGTAGATTGGCTGAAGCTTCCAGCATCGGCATAAATTTTTGCGCTATTTTCATTTTTTTTATTTAATGTGCGAATTTTAATTACACCACTTAGCGCTTGGCCGCCATAGACTACAGATTGGCTTCCTTTTATAACTTCTATTTGCTCCACAGTTCTAACGTCAATAGAGTTGATGTTAATGGTTTTTTGAATAGTGGAAGGGTCGTAAAATGGAACTCCATCAACTAAAATTAAAACGTGGCTCGAGTCGCCGCCACGTATGTAAACTGACGGCGGCGAAAAGCTAGTTTGGGCGATAGAAATATTGGCTTGCGATGCTAAGAGTGCTGTCATTGTTTTAGCGTGAGATTTCTTAATTTCTTGGTTGCTAATTAAAGTTTGGCTAGAAGTTTTAAAGCTTGGATCTGACAGAACCAGATTTAATTCTTTGGCTTGTGATGCATTCACAATTAAAACATATAAAAAGATGAGTAAATAAAAGCGTTTCATATAGAGCTCCTGCACGGGATGTTTGTTAACAGTAGACCGGACTTAGCTCATTTTTTTGAGATTTACCGTTGCGGCACAGTTCTGGATTTTCACCAGATTCCTTCTGAAAACAATTGATTTGTCTTAATTATTAAAAGTATCGATACGGTCAACTAAAGTCGGAAAATCAATAAACGGATTGCGATTTCCTTGAAAAGATTCAACTTTGTTATTTCTTTCAAATTCTTCAGCATCAACTGGATCATCAACATTCCACTTACGCAAATAGGCCTCTTCAGAAGGTGATATTTTCATTTGGTAGCGAGTAGCAAAGTAGAAATGGGCGCGGGCTATATTGCCTTTATGTTGCGTTGGAGGTTCAAAAATAATTCCACCCTCGGCTTGTTGACCTAGATGATTTTGTGGACATTTTAATTTTTCAACTTCGTGTGCAACAACACCGAATCTTAAAGAGCCACGACGGCTATTCATTTCTGAATCGGTCGGAAATAAATGATGTAAATCAGACTTTTGCATTTCGCGGTTAAAGCGGCCAGTGAAGCGGCTTTGTGGCCAAGTATGTTCAGTGTTAATGATGTTGCCTGATGATGGAATCATGTCAGGACCAAAAGTAGGAGATCCACCGAAATCTTTATCTGTATATTGACGCTCACAATAGACGTCAGTTACTGAAAAAACACCTGAATCTAAAGTTTTTAAATGAAGAGTACCAAACATTTTTCTGCGCGCGCTATCGTAACCTAAAGCACGGTGCTCGACACATTTTTTTGAGGTATCGGCTTCGATAGATTCAGTCATCGGGCGTTCGCCGATTTCTTGTTGGGTTACAGAATTACAGTTAGCAACAATACTGTCTGGAGTGTGAACGTTTTTAACGTGACCACCGCTTAAAACTAAGAAAAGTTGGTTTTTAAGCTCAGTATTGGTTAATGAGTGGTCTTGGTAACCTTGTAAGAAGTCATTGCCGTAGTAAAGTGGCAACTCTTGTGAGTAAGAAAAACTATAACCAAGGACAACAAAAGACAACAATAGAAACTTCATTTTAGACCCCTTATTAATACAAAACGAATTTACCTAATATCTACTTAACAACCCCAATATAAATATACGCAATACCGAAGCTCACAGTTTGAAATTTCATCTCACTGAAAACATCGGCCTTTTTCATTAAATCAATAAAGCCCTCGCCACAGGGAAAAGCTGCAGACGATTTTTGTAAATAGTCATAAGCTTCTTTTTGGCCAGTAACTAAACCGCCAATTTTAGGCAATATCTGCTCAGAATAAATTTTGTAAAGATCTTTAATAACTGGAGTTTGCATTTGGCCAAACTCAAGAACCAACACGCGACCACCTGATTTGCACACGCGTGCTAATTCAGTTAAGGCTTTAACGGGGTCGCTTACGTTGCGAATACCGAAAGAAATACTAGTTATATCAAATTGTTTATCGCCATATAGTAATGCTGTTACATCGGCTTGCTCAAATTTAATATCTAAGTTTGATTTTAGCGATTTGGCAGGCGCCGTTTCCATCATTTCAATACAGAAGTCAGTTCCAATAACTTCACCCGTTGCACCAACAGTTTTTTTAAATGCAATTGCAAGATCACCCGTACCGGTAGCGCAGTCTAAAATACGGTCGCCACTTTTTGCTCCAGATAGTTCTACTAATTTTTTTCTCCATAAGTGGTGAATGCCTATAGATAAAACTGAATTTGCACGGTCATACTTTGAAGCCACTTTAGAAAACATTGAACGTATAATTTCAGGATTTGGATATTGGCTCATACTTTATATAATCCTCTATCAAAAGCATTTAAAACTTTTTCAAGTTGTTTCATCATAGAGTCAAAACTTTCAAGAGTAAGTGCTTGCTGTCCGTCAGATAGAGCTTCGGAAGGTTTTGGGTGCACTTCAACCATAATTCCATCAGCACCTGCAGCAGCAGAAGCATAGCATAGTTGTGGAACTAGTTCTGCAATACCTACTCCATGAGATGGATCCACTATGACAGGAAGACCAGAATGTTTTTTTGCATAAACTACAGCATTAAGATCTAGAGTATTGCGAGTAGCCGTTTCAAAAGTACGAATGCCGCGTTCACAAAGTATAACTTGGCTATTGCCACCTGAAGTAACGTAGTCAGCGGCTTTAAGCCATTCATCGATAAAAGCTGAGAAGCCTCTTTTGAGTAAAACGGGTTTGGGCTGTTTGCCTAGTTCTTTTAATAATGAATAATTATGCATATTACGTGCGCCAACTTGGAAGGCATCAACTATTTCAGTTAATTCTTCTACTTGGCGAATATCGGTAACTTCAGAAACTAAAGGCATCGCAGCTTCAGTTTTAATTTTTTTTATAAAGTCGAAGGCTTCGCGCCCTAAACCTTGAAATGCTTTTTGAGAGGTGCGCATTTTCCAAATACCGCCACGTAAGATGCTAGCGCCAGAGCTTTTAACACCTTGTACAGTTGTTTTAAACTGAGTCTCAGATTCGATTGAGCAGGGGCCAGCAATTACTGTGAATCTAGGGCCACCTATTTGAATATTACCAATTTCAACAACCATATTTTTAGATTCCAATTTTTCAGTTTTTACGTACCACAAGCGGGTTAAAATATGGTAGGAAAAGTAACATGACAGAGTTAAACTTAAAAGACTTTTTAATATGCGGTGCCTTTCTACAAACGGGCCCAGATCTATTTAAAGTACTCATCGGCCCATTTGATCAGGTCGCCTTAAAAGATAACTCTCGTTTTAAGCAATCTACAGTGCTTTACCGTCCTAATTTCTGGGATTTTCTGGCTAATAACTCAGAATTTTCTCAAAAACCTGTTTACGTAAGCTCAAAAAGCTTCGATCTAGATAGGGAAGAATTTATACACTTATTATCCTCTGTTAAGTCGGCGCCTACTCAAATTCAATGGCAAAATGTAAACGAAGACCAGTTCAGAACCCAATTCGAGTGGAGTCAAAATAGTTTTGCGAAGGCCGAACTCACCAAAACAGTTCCAATAATACGTCAGCAAGGATCAGTGCTTTTTTCGGCTGAGCAACTCAATTGGTGTTTACAAAATTTGTTGCAGCATAAAAATTTTGGTTGGGCCTATGGTTTCTTTGATAACTCTACGGGCTACTTAGGTCATACACCCGAAATTTTAGTGCAGTGGACTGAAGTAGATCGTCAATTACATACAGTGGCATTGGCGGGAACTTACGCTAAAACTGAAGATGCCTTCGATGAAATTATTAACGATCCAAAAGTATTAAATGAGCATAACATTGTTATAGATGACATCATCAATAAATTAAGTGGCCTCAGTTTTAAATCTAAAAGTATTCAAGGCCCTACCGATGTTTTAGAACTTAAGTACTTATTGCATCTAATAACCGAATTTCAAATGGAAGTAGCTGATGTTGAGCAGGTCTTTGAAGTTATAAAAGCTTTGCATCCCACTTCGGCTATGGGTATTTACCCCAATGACCCAGAGAAAATGCAGCAATTTTCTGAATTTATTTTGCAAAAACAAAGAGGAGCTTTTGCAGCCCCTTTTGCAATGGTAAATCAAGATTATGTGTACAGCGTGGTAGCCATTCGTAATTTATTTTTTGAGCCTCATCAGGTCCAGATATTTTCTGGATGTGGAGTAACTCATGATAGCAATTGCGAAGCTGAGTTGCTAGAGTTACAAAATAAACGTAACTCTGTAAAAAAAATGCTGGGGCTCAATCTTGACTAACTTTGACTTATCTTTACATGTGTTTGCTTTTTTAAAAGAGTCGGGAGTTGAAAATCTCGTTGTTTGTGCTGGTGCTCGCAACGCACCCTTGGTATTAGCTCTGCAAAATCAAAACTTTAAAATTTTTAATTATTTTGAAGAGAGATCGGCCGCATTTTTTGCTCTAGGAATAATTAAAGCCACCGGAAAACCAGTAGCTGTATTAACAACATCTGGAACGGCAGTAGCTGAACTTTTGCCAGCGGCTATAGAAGCTACTTATCAGGATTTACCTTTAATTTTAATTACTGCCGACCGACCTAAAGCTTACCGTCGTACAGGAGCTCCTCAAACCATAGAACAAGTTGGCATTTTTTCTAGCTACGTTGAAAATGTTTATGATCTCGATGTCCATACAACTGATTTTCAGTTTGATTGGAGTTATAAGAAGCCCATACAGTTAAATGTTTCTTATGATGAACCCTTAATTGATAATCAAAGCATAAAATCAGCTATAGTCAGTGTAGAAAGACCAACCGCTGCTAACAATAAACACATTCATAGTAAATCATTTCCTCATCCCTTGATTATTGTAGGGGAATTACCTGCTGAACATGTAAGTGCAGTGGTTGATTTTATAGTTAAAACCAAAGCTCCAGTTTATGCCGAATCTTTAAGTCAAATTAAAGAAATTCCTCAAATTGAAACCTATATTATTCATTCGTCAGATCAATTAGTTCGACATATTTTAAATTTAAAAATATGTGAATCTGTTATTCGAATTGGCGGCGTTCCTACTTTAAGATTTTGGCGTGATCTCGAAGGAGAACATAAAAACTTACCTGTAGCCAATTTTACTGAAACGGCCTATTCGGGCTTATCGCGCCCAACAAATATGTCGCCGATTAAATCTCTAACTATAGAAACCACAGAAGAGTTTCCTCTTATCAAGCTTATGCAAATTAAGCAAATCGATGTTAATCTCGAGCAAGATAAAGAAACTCTGTTAAGTAAATACCCATTAGGTGAGCAAAGCTTTACTAATAAGCTTTCATCAATAATTAAAACCGACCCAATTTATTTAGGAAATTCTCTACCCATCAGAAATTGGGATCAGTTTGCTAAGTGTGAATCTTCAAAGCTTAACGCAAATCGTGGTGCTAACGGTATTGATGGTCAAATATCGACTTACTTGGGCTGGTCTGAATCTGAAAAAGTATCTTATTGTTATGTAGGCGATCTTACGGCTATGTATGACTTAGCTTCGTTAGGTTTAAAGACTCAGCTCAATTCGCATAAAAGAAATATTATTATACTAAATAATTTTGGTGGCCAAATTTTTAGCCGTGTATTTAAAAATAACGACTTTATTAATGCTCACCAAACTCAATTTCATCACTGGGCTCAGATGTTTGGCTGGAATTACCTGCAAATTACTAAATTAGAAGAGTTAGCTTCGATTAAAAATTTAAACGAAGCCTATAATATTATTGAAATCATACCTGATCTCGAGCAGACGCAAAATTTTTGGAATGAGTGGGATCAGAGATGTCAGCAACTTTAGTTTACGCTATTCACGGATTTTTAGGAGAGGCTTCAGACTGGAGTCTTATCAAAGCTGGAATTGAGAAAAACAGCGAGGGCTCTGTTAATTTTATAACCGAAGATTTATTCGGTAAAGATGAATCAGGCATTCTTGATTTTAACAAACAGACTGATTCAATCATAAAAAAAATTAAATCTTTCGATCGCTTTAACGGAAAAAAAATTCTACTAGGATATTCCCTCGGTGGCCGAATAGGTTTACACATTTTAAAACAAAATCCTGAGCTTTTTGATCATTATGTATTTTTGTCGACCAATCCAGGTCTTAAAAACCCAGAAGATCGCCAAAAAAGAATTTTATATGATCAAAGCTGGTCAGAAAAAATCAGCCTCGAAAATTGGGATAGCTTCATTAATGAATGGAATTCCCAGTCAGTCTTTGCTGGATCACCAGACGAAGCTAAGCGCGACCCAAGCCGCTATGACCTATTAAAATTAAAAGAGTCGATGGTGAAGTGGTCTCTGGGTCAGCAAACTGATTTTTCTGAAACGATTCAGATGTTTAATTACAAAATTACTTGGATGGTGGGCGATCGCGACGAAAAATACTGCGAAATTGCCAATAACCTTAAAAAAAGTGGTGTACTTAAAGAATACGATAAAGCTTCAGGCGGGCACCGCATTTGGCTCGACAACCCACAAGCGGTTGTCGATGCGGTATCTAAGTTTATTTAGCGGCCATTAACAAGTCTGAGTTAGTTTTGATCCATGCTAGGTGTGAAGCTACATTTGTGAAGATACCAACACCTAAGCAGCTATTGCGATCCGTGCCACGGCTGTTAACACCAACTTGAGTTAACTTACCATCAGCAGCTTTAGTAAAGGCCGGTCCACCAGAGTCGCCATTGCAAGAACCTTTGCCATTTTCTTTTAATTGAATTTCTTTGCCGTTTTGTACGAGAGCTAAAACTTCGATGCCTTCGACTTGGCGTAATGAACCAGAAGTGTCTACAGGTGAGTTGCGATTATCAACAGTTAATCCGTAGCCCGCCTGAACTAACATTGTTTTAGCTGCTAACGGAACATTTAAAACTGAAGGTAATTTAGCAAACTTCATATCAGCAGGAGCGTCAGCACTTAATTTTAAAAGTGCGATGTCGTTCCAAGCGCCAGTTCCACCAGCAGAAGTTGCAAATAACTCATGAGCGCGTCCTTTGACAGCGTAACGAACTTGTTCTTTTTTAGCTTTAGAAACATCCTGAGTAAATACAACTGCAATTTGTCTGATAGCTGAACTTGAAGAGTCTATACAGTGAGCTGCAGTTAAAACTATTCTTTTAGAAATTAAAGTTCCAGAACAAATTCCTTGGCCGTCGTCAGAGGTGATCACTAAACCAACTAATCCATTTTGTTTTTGAAATGAATCAACCGAAGCGACACCGCCAACGATGTTACCAGCTAGGGTTTCGGGTTCAGCATAATTTTGTGCATTTGTGCTTTTTGCACAACTTGCTAAAACTGACAAAGATGCTGCCAGTACAGTTAATTTTAAGCTTCTTAAGTTTTTGTTATCTGTCTTCATGACTTCCCCCGAAATCTATTATGCAAGCCCCTCTTGCATGTGGGGTAATTAATCGCTTTTTACAAAAAAGTTCAAAACAAACTAAAATATGGGGCCCATAAGTGTTTCTTATGGGTGTTTTTTAGCTTAGTATTTTTTGTATAAATCAGTGGTTTTTATAAGCTGTGAACGAATGCCAGTTTCGCCCGCTGCGTGGCCTGAGTCGCTTATAATGTGTAATTCTGCCTCTGGAAATGCCTTGTGAAGATCCCAAGCACTGCGCACCGGGCACACCACATCGTAGCGTCCTTGAACGATAGTTGTGGGTATGTGTTTTACTTTTGAAATATTTTCAATGAGGTAGTTGTCGTTATTAAAAAAAGCATTGTTCATGAAGTAATGACATTCAATTCGGGCAAATTGAAGTGCATAAGTAGGGTCGTCAAAGTCGTCAATCGACTTTAAATCGATTAATAATCTTGAAGTTGCGGCTTCCCACTTACTCCAAACTTTGGCCGCGCTCAAGCGAACAGATTCATCTGAGTGAGTGAGTCTTTTGTAGTAAGCCGTTACGAAATCGTGGCGTTCTTCTGCTGGAATGTGGTTGTAGTATGACTCCCAAATGTCTGGAAATATTTCTGATGCACCAAATTGGTAAAACCATTTAATTTCAGAAGGGCGACATAAGAAAATGCCTCTTAAGATTAAAGCTTTTACCCGTTCAGGGTGAGTTTCAGCGTAGGCCAATGCTAATGTTGAACCCCAGCTACCACCAAATACTATCCAATCTTGGATGTCGAGGTGTTCGCGTATTTGTTCGATATCTTTGACTAAGTTCCAAGTGGTATTCTCTTTGAGCTCTGCCGCAGGAGTGGATTTTCCGGAACCACGTTGATCAAATAAAATAATACGATAATGGTCAGGATCAAAAAAACGACGGTGATCAGTACTTACTCCGCCGCCAGGGCCACCATGTAGAAATACAACGGGGCGGCCTTTTGGGTTGCCACATTGTTCAACGTAAAGAGTGTGAATATCAGATACTTTTAAAAATTCAGTTTTAAAGGCTTCAATCTCTGGATAAAAATTTCTTAAGTTTTCCATACTCGAGCTTTCGCTTGTTCTGCTATGAAAGATTGTTTGTAAGCTGTCTCATTACATTTTTTAAAGTCTTCAACACCAAAATTTTGATATTGGTTGGCTAAGTAATAATCATCAGAGAGTAAAGAAGCAAACATTCCAGGGTCGTCTGAATTGATGGTTACAGGAACGCCTCTTTCAAAAAGCTGGCGTAAGGGATGATTTTGGTAAGTTGTAAAAGCTTGAGTTAAATAATTACTGTATGGGCAAACTTCTAAAGCAATATCAT
>JBEBIK010000396.1:0-2161 GCA_040080445.1 Pseudobdellovibrio sp. | reverse complement strand
ATGCAACACTTGCCGATGATTTATTTAATTACCGGAATATCTGCAATTTTTGTGGGGCCACTTGTGGGTAAAGCTGCCGACAAATACGGTAAATTTAAAGTTTTTTCATGGGGTGCTGTATTTACAATTTTAACGGTAAATATTTTTACTCATTTAGAAGTAACTCCGCTATGGATTGTTATTTTTATTAATGTGGTGATGTTTGCTTCTATTTTTTCAAGAATGATTCCGTCGCAGGCCTTAATATCAAGTATACCGGCACCAGAAAATCGTGGATCATTTATGGCCGTCAACTCTTCGCTGCAACAATTTTCAGGTGGAGTGGCTTCAATGATCGCTGGGCTGATAGTGGTTATTCAACCTAATGGCCATGTAGAGCATTTCGAGGTTTTGGGTTATTTGCTAGCCGGTACAACTGTACTTTCAGTTTACTTGATGTATGTAATTAGCCGTCGTTACGAAAAAAATTAAATTATTTTTTTCGTAATTCTTTACGCTTTTTCAGTAAAGGCTGTTTAATTTTAAGCGGTAGCTTTTCGCTGGCCGCCACCCAAGCAATTGACGAAAGTTGATGCAAATTGTTCTCTATATACTTAATAGTTTCAACAGGATACACGTTATACATTTCTCTGATAGTCCAGCCTACACCCTTCTGAACATAGTACTCACGCGCTGTAAAATGTGGGCTTACAAGTTTGGTTGCGGTTTTAAAATCCAGAGGATTTTTACGCATACGTGAGTAGTAGTAAGTTCCCACCATTGAGCAACGTCTAGCCCAAGAATTTTTATCGGAATTCCAGTTTTTATAAGTGGGCATCATCACTTCAGGTGCGTGATCAAATAGTTTAGCTAAGCTTGAACAATATAAATCGGAGTGAGCCCAGTTATCGATTTGTGTAATCCATTTTAAAATTTTTTTATGATTCTTTTTTAAAAAATCTTCACTCTGTTGGTCGAGCCAGTACAGCGCAATAATTTTTGCATCGAAGATATCAGACTCAAACCAAAGCTTTTGCATATCTTCGAACAGTTCTTCGCCATGAGATTCAGCTTTAGTTTTATATAATGTCGCTAAAAAATTTCTGAGTGTGGGCATACGGTGATGCAAAAATGTTAGCTTTGAAATTTCCATGCCGTTACCCTTTAAGTAATCTTCGGGAAGCAGATTTAACTTTTTTGGTGCTGTTTGAATGAGTTTTTTTTCGATATCAACAGTAAACTTTGATTTTTTCATTTCAAATCCTTAACTTTTCAAAAGAACTTTGTATACTAACCCATATGAATATAAAACTGATTTTAAAATTATTAGTGTTAGTTATTGGTTTAATTTTTGTTGTTGTCTTGAGTCAGTACTCAAGCTCAGGACAAATGAAAACCGCCCTCAATGGACTCTTCGGAATGGAGAGCGCATCAAAGTTAAATTGGTGCGCCGATCATGTAGTGGATGTGGCTTGGGTTAGCCCAGAAGTACCAGAAAACCTCAAAAAGCTAAGCTTGCCAAACCTTCGCGATAACTACTGTGAGCTTAAAACTGAGGCTATTAGTGGGGTTGAGCTTGATAAGGTCGAATGGACTCCCTTGGCTGAAAGTAGCGGAGCTACCGGAATTAAGACTATTTTAGAGTGGAATTCGTCTTTACAGGTTTTTAGGTCTGGCGGACTGCCTTTTAAATCATCAAGCTTAAGTCTACAGCTACAAAAATAAGCCCCCTGTACTTGACGAACTTAAGTGATTTCGTTAGTTTGTCTGTTCGTTCAGATGTAGCTCAGTTGGTAGAGCAAGCGACTGTTAATCGCTTGGTCGCAGGTTCGAGTCCTGCCATCTGAGCCATTTTTTTTCTAAAAATGGCTTATAACGAATTTCTCAAAGAGCAAAAATGATTAAAAAACTAAATTTTTCTGAAGACTCAATTCTGTCTGCAGCTCTTATTCTTCAAAAAGAGTCATATGAAGTTGAAGCAGGCCTCATAGGCTCACGCAATATTCCACCTTTACATGAAACCGCAGAACAACTCGGTGAATCTGACGAAAAATTTATTGGTTACTATCATAAAAATATTTTAGCAGGCTTTATTGCAGTTGAAGAAGAAACGCCTTATTTGCGAATTAGCCGGCTAGTGGTTTCACCAGAATATTTTAGGCGGGGAATTGGCAAAACTCTC
>JBEBIK010000395.1:0-2175 GCA_040080445.1 Pseudobdellovibrio sp. | reverse complement strand
CCAATATCACTGAGCCTATTTTGCAACAGTTAGCAAAATTTATAATTGAAAATAATATTGTCTTTCCGGGGGTTGTTGGGCCTTCAATGAGCGCAGAGTTGTTTTCTCGAATTTACTGCGATTTGTCAGGCAAAAATTTTAAATTAGGATTTGGTCAAAAAATTTATCAAAATGAAAAAGTTGTGCAACCTGAACGTATAGCAGGTAGTATGCAAACAGCTGATGAGTCACTCACAGAACTTATTGCAAAATGGGTTTCTGAATTTACATCAGAGGCTTTGCCAAACGAACAGAATACACACGAACAATCGCTTAAATTAGCAGTCTCTAAAATAAAAAACGCAGAAGTATTTGTTTGGATTGATGAAAACAAAACGCCGGTGAGTATGAATTTCGTGGGTCGTCCAACACAAAATGGAATTGGAGTCAGTGCTGTTTACACGCCGATGTCTTTTAGAAAAAAAGGTTATGCTTCAGCTTTAGTAGCCGCAACATCTCAAAAAATGCTCGATCAAGGCAAAAAATTTTGTGTGCTTTATACAGATTTATCCAATCCAACTTCTAATAAAATTTATCAAAATATTGGATACACCGAGGTTGCAGGTTCGAAGCAATATTTAATTATGTCTTAAAAAGAGACGGCTCAAATCGAAAGCTTTTAAGCGCGCGCGAGCACGCCCAAATACCTTAAGTAAAGCAGCCAAAACCCGATAAGTTAACATCAGGGGGAAAGTTTTATGAATTTCATAAGCTACTCGATTCTATTTGGATTTATTTCGGTATCGTTATCTGTACAGGCTACCTCGGTAGCGCAGCCAACAATCCCAAAAACCCCGCTTGAAATTTGTGCTGATAGTAAATTGAAAATCTTACGCGTTCGCACTTTAGTTACGTTAGAAGAAGAGCCCATGTATTTGAGCAAGTTTAAAAAAGAATGTGTTAAAGAAGGTAAAGTAAAAATTTCGCAGCAAGAAACTTTATCATTACAAGCTGAAGAAGCTGCGCTTAACGCACAAAAAGAAAAAGAAGAAAAAAATAAAAAAACAGTAGTTGTAGCTGCTAAGCCAGCCTCTCTAGATTCAACAGTTGCTACAGGGCAAACAAAGCCCGCAGTTTTAAGCGCAACTCCAGCGAGTGCTTCTTACACGGGACCAGTCTTTGGTGGTTGCGGAACGCAAGAACAATGTGCTGCTGTAATGAGAGAAGCCAACACTCCCAAATACACATGGTCATCTCCAGGTTTACAAGCTTACCTAGGTGAATTATGGGGAAATAATTTTAATTACGCACACAGCTTGGGTGGAACTTACGAGCAACCCGATAGTATTTGTACTGAAAAAAATCAAGGTGAGTTAATAGCTTTTGATATGGGTACCGAAGTTCGCCCAGTGGCTTGTATGAGCAGTTTTGCCACTCAAGAAGAAATTAAGGCCATGGCTGCAAAAATTAAAACCGTAAAAGTTGAAACTTTGCCAACAGTAATTGCAGTTAAAAGACCGCAATATGAATGTAAAAAGACCAAAGAACCAGACAAGCTTGAAGAAGGGCAAATGCGAATTTGTAATGGCGGATGTTCATGTGGTTCAGAAAATATAGGCGCAGTATGGTCCGGTGGCCCAGGCTGTGGAGAAGCAAAATGCATACGCATTGATGGTGGTCCGGTAAAACCTAAAACGGCCAAAAAAGATGAAAAACCCAAAGAAAAAGACGTTGTTTACCAGCCTCTTCCAGTAGAGGTGAGACAGCCCGCAGCCACCGAAGTAGTTCCGACTACCGCGCCTGCGTCTGCTCCTGCCCCAGTTTACCAAGGTTATGACCGCGAACGCGATGGCGCAGCGGGGCCGTAGTGATTAAATCAAAGCAACTTCATTTTAATATACACATCTTAGTGGTTTGCTTATCTTTAGTTTCTCAAACTCTTTTTGCGCAACAAAGCGACGAAGAAAAAAAATTAGCAACTGTTCAATCTAAAGGTACTCTTGAACAGCTAACAGAGGTTCAGCAAAAAAATAAATACGGACAAATTCACTATGTTGGCGTTGCAGTTAAAATGGCAGAGCAGGCCGCAGAAAAATTTGTTCACGGCGGAGAATGTCAGGCGAGCTGCCCCGAGGGTTGCTGCGAATCTGGTGCTGGTCTTGTTTATGAAGGCGGTATTTTTATGCTCCTTAATAC
>JBEBIK010000394.1:0-2175 GCA_040080445.1 Pseudobdellovibrio sp. | reverse complement strand
GTGTGTCTGCTATGTTTGTATCTGGTAACGGTCGCTTAGTGGCCACACCAAATCCTCCTTCAACTGAGACATTCACATTTGTAACATTGCCGTTAACACTCGGTGCTGTTTATCGCTTTGAATATAAAGATAAACAATTGTTTGCGCCTTATGTATCTGGTGGCGGAACATATGTTGTGTTAGCTGAAAAACGTGAAGATAAGGCCGCTCCGCATGTAGCTGGTGGCTTTGGTTTTTATGGAGCTGGTGGCTTGCTGATTAATCTTGGAGCTTTCGACCGCAATACGAGTTACCAACTCGATAGCGAATATGGAATTGGCAACATGTGGGTGTCAGTTGAATTTAAAGTTGTAGAAGTAAATAGTGAATCATTCAGCTTTTCTAATAAGTATCTTAATGCTGGTCTTTCTTTCGACTTCTGATATATAAAACGCCATGCCTCGAATTAAATTTACCGTAGCTTATGATGGAACTGATTTCTGTGGATGGCAGCGCCAGAAACACCCAGGTAAGCCCAGCGTGTGCCAAACGATACAAACAGGTCTAGAAAAAATATTTAATCAAAAAATTTCACTCTTTGCTTCAGGACGTACGGATGCAGGAGTACATGCTCTCAATCAGGTTTGCCACTTCGATACCACGAGAGATGTGGAGCGCATACAGGGCATGGATTTGAGTCGCGCGATGAAAACCCAGCTTCCTTCCACTATTGTTGTAAAGAAGGCATGGATCGCGCCTGACGATTTTCATTCGACACTTTCTCCTGACAAAAAGACTTATAGATACCTCATTTACAACGCTCCGCAACAAAGTGCTTTCTTGGCTCGATATACGGAGTGGATTCGCAAGCCTCTTGATTTAGATTATCTCAATGCAAGTTCTAAATTTCTCTTGGGAAATCAAGACTTTAAGAGCTTTCAATCAGTTGGTTCTGACGTGGCTCACACCGAAAGAAGTATTTATCAGGCCGAATGGAGTTGGCGTCGTAAAGACATTGCTCAATTTACCATCACGGGGTCTGGGTTTTTGAAACAAATGGTACGTAATATAGTAGGAACTCAGCTTCTACTGGAAAAGAAGGGCCTTCCAGCAGAGAAACTGCAAGAAATCATAAATGCTCAAAGCCGAAATGCTGCTGGACCGCCAGCTCCGCCTCAGGGGCTATTTTTAATGCGAGTTTACTATCCTCTAGACCTTGACAATAAGTGCCGCGAACTTTAAAACACTCTTTCACTATTTCGGAGATATTATGAAGACTTGGAACGCAAAAACTGAAGAAGCTGAACGTAACTGGTTCGTTGTAGACGCCACTGGATTAAGATTAGGTCGTTTAGCAACTCACGTAGCCAGCATATTACGTGGCAAAAATTTACCAACTTTCACACCAAATGCAGACGCAGGTGGTTTCGTTGTTGTTATTAATTCTGACAAAATCGAAATGACTGGCGACAAATGGAATACTAAAAAGTATTACCGTCACTCGCGCTTCTTCGGATCATTGAAAGAAAAAACTGCTGAACAAGTAAAAGCAACTGATTCAGAATTTATTATTTCTGAAGCTGTTCGCGGTATGCTTCCAGTAAATAAACTTTCTAAAACATTAATTACTAAACTCAAAGTTTACAAAGGCCCTGAGCACCCTCATGCAGCTCAGAAACCTGAAGCTTTCGTTATCAAAACTAAAAAAGGGTAATCTAAATGGCAGCAGCTGAAAAAATGTATTATGCAACTGGAAGAAGAAAAACGAGTTCTGCTCGTGTTTATTTAAAGCCAGGTAAAGGAACTGTTTCTATCAACGGAAAAAAATCTGATGATTATTTAACTCGTTTGCAATCTCGTATGGTTATCATGCAACCAATCGACTTAGTAAACATGATGGGTAAATTTGATCTTAAAGTTATGGTTGCTGGTGGTGGAGAATCTGGTCAAGCTGGAGCTATCCGTCACGGTGTTACTCGTGCTTTAATCGCTTTCAATCCTGAATTGAAAGACGTATTAAAAAAAGCTGGATTTGTTACGCGTGACCCTCGTATGGTTGAACGTAAAAAATACGGTAAACATGGCGCTCGTAGAAGTGGTCAGTACTCTAAGCGTT
The DNA here is from genome assembly GCA_040080445.1 of Pseudobdellovibrio sp. Classification (GTDB taxonomy): domain Bacteria; phylum Bdellovibrionota; class Bdellovibrionia; order Bdellovibrionales; family Bdellovibrionaceae; genus Pseudobdellovibrio. The sequence goes on along the minus strand of JBEBIK010000394.1, from coordinate 80 downwards.
AATTTTTGTATTTATTTTATAGTCTTAAGTCTAGGGGAAGCATTTGGCTTCCCTTTTTTTATCTTTAAGCTGCTGTTTAA
>JBEBIK010000393.1:0-2189 GCA_040080445.1 Pseudobdellovibrio sp. | reverse complement strand
TTTCAAAATACGAAAATAATATTCTTTATATTCATATGCGTGGCGCTTGCGCTGGCTGCCCGTCTTCTCAAGCAACTTTAAAAGATGGAATTGAAGTTCGATTGAAAGAATTAATTCCCGAGATTAAGGCTGTTGAGAGCGTTTAAGGCTCTCGCTCTGAGGTCTACACTATAAGAAATTTGACTGCTTCTTAAGTTGAGCCCACGATTTGAAAACTCTCGCACAACTTGGTCTAAATTTTCGGTGCTTGGTAAGTAATGTCCACTTTTTCTATTAATTTGAGTAATAACACCATTTTTAGTTTTAAGTTCACCTGCTGCAGCCACTTCTCCGCCAGATAAATAGGAAGAATGATTAAACTGTAATTCTGGATTTCCATGTTTTAAGCCAGCATAAATTTTTCCATCTTTATCCATTACATATAGAACAGGCTGATTTTTAGTATCGAGTATTTGACCGCTGACTTTATACTTGAGTTTACCGCCAACCACTTCAACTTCAAATTTTTCTAAAGATTTTTGATTTAAATATCTAGGCTTAATTAAAACTCCGTTGCGAGTAACTCCTGCCACTTCTTCTCCTCGGTAAAAAGCTTGCATAGGAGTTGTTTTGTACTTTGCGCCGCTCTCAATAAATGATTTATCAGCGAGTTTATATTTAAGTACATTGGCGTATTTTAATTTCGAAAGTATGGCAGGACCTAATAAAGCCGAAGCTGCTATCTCGCAGGCGACTTCAGCTTGTACTTCTGGTTTTAAACAATTGAGCCTTACACCTAACTCTTCAGCTCCTTTTTTGATGAGCTCGCTCATAGCTGGGCCATCTGGAACTGGACTTTTAATTTTTCCTTGAGCTATGAGGGGCCCCATAGCGTAGATAAATGCATTTTCTCTTTTCCAAATAAGACTCTCGAGCTCAGAGCAATTCAGATTTTCTAAAAAACTGAGTTCAAACATCTCCTCTGGAAATTGGTAGCGAGGGTCTTGCACGACCATATTAAATTTTTCAAGGATTTGCGCTTTATAAGCGTTATCTTTATAACACTCCTCGGTGCTTTTAGCGACGCCACGTAGTATTTCATAAATATTTTTGGGTAGACTCAGTATTGAAACTAACAAATCGTAGGTAGCGCCCTTTGCACAAGACAGAACTACTTCGTTAACGGGCGTAGTACAGATATCTTTAACCGAACAACTGACTATACGATCTTGAGATTTTTTAAGTTCATCTGAAGACATGCCTTTTGATGTTTTAGCTGAGTACTCTTCGCAGCCATTGCTCTTGAATTCTGCCAAACACTGTATTTGTAATATATCTGTATCTGAAGTTTTGTAAGTGTCGCAGTTTTGTTGATTGGTTTCTTTATGAAATTTTTGGCAAACGTTTTTTCGAAAACTGCTTTGCTCAGGAGTACCCGCAAAGGCACTGCCAAACGAAAAAATAAAAGTAAATATCAGAATTAAAAAGTTCACCTATTTTTATCGGATTTTAAAATGGATTTACCTACTGGCCGCTAGTCTAGTTTGCTACTGGCTGGCATTCATTACTCGCTCATGAATCACTTGTCGGACCTGATCTAATTGAGCGTCTGTGGGCATATGCCCGTATTTCAAATTATAAGATTCGATGTATTTATCGAGAGCACCAAGTTCTTTTTGCATTAATTGATCAACTTGCGCCATATCGAATGTATTTTGCACTAAGGGTGCATAGATCTGTTTAGCCTGCTCAACCCCAAGCTGCATTTGTTCAACGTAATATCCATGAGTTAAGTATGGTACCACTGTAAATAGGGCCACAAGAACCGTGTAATTGTAAACTTTAGAAAACTTATTAAAGCCATCTCTGGTTTTAATATAGGGCATGTACTTTTCGACTTCAGCACGATGAGCATCAAGCCCTTCAAGTAAAATTTTATGAGCCAGTTCTGGAGGTAAAGACTGACCCACAAGTTTTGGCATAACTAACCACGCCATAGACCAACGCCAGTACTTCCAACTTGTTGCAACAGAAAGAGCTTTACCCGTTTTAGCCAAAATACCTTTGCGTTCGCGATTTAGGTCGAAATGTTTTATTATCCCATCAGACATAAGGCTGCGGCGAGCCTCAGACAATGCAGCTTTCTCACTGCCAGATAATTTTTTGGCATAATCCGCATTGGATTCAATTGTTTCAGCAAAAGCTAATTT
>JBEBIK010000392.1:0-2197 GCA_040080445.1 Pseudobdellovibrio sp. | reverse complement strand
TAAATTAATTGCTGACGCAAAAAAAGCAAAAAAACCCTTGGTGATGTTAGACGACAACACTAACAAATTTAAAAATTTTGAAACTGATGTTACCGCTAAAGACTTAGAAAAACTTCTTAAGTTTCCGCAACCAGTGGCGCATGCCACAATGTGTTTTCAAGCTGCGCGTGCGGCGTTTTTATCGGGAGAAGAGCAGAGTTTTAAAGTTTATAATAATGGGTGCGAGACTGTTGGTACTTTGGCTCGCTTGCAACAAAGAACTACGTCTTGGATTCCGAAGCTTGAGCCTTTGTTAAAAGAGGGTGGAGCTTTTGCGGTTGTTGGTGCCGATCATATGCATGGGGCTAATGGGTTAGAAGCTCAGCTGAAAGCGCGTGGATATAGTGTTACGAGAGTTGAGCAGTATAGTAATCCTTTGATGACTGGTGGTGGTCAGGTTACGGCACCGGTGGCTCGGGCTCCAGTCGGAGCCTCAAGGTAGCAGTGCCGTTGATTTTTAAAAGTTCGTTGAACTATTTTTTTCCAAGATTACAAGTATTGATGCCCAACAGAGCATAAGGTGGACACCAACCAACTAGGCCTGTCATCAATGGAACAATTCCAAGAAGAAACCACTGATTGGTTGGCCCCCAAAAGGCAAGTGACATCAGACCTGCTCCAAGTAAAATTCTAATTAGTCGCTCGATGGAATGAATATTTTTTTTCATTTTTTTCTCCTTAGTTTTAGTTATGCTAAATTTTAATAATTTTTTGTGACATAGTTAAATCTTTTCATATTTAATCTCGAACTGGAATTTTTAAGTAGCGAGTTCCGTTTTCTTCGGCTTTTGGAAGTTGGCCTGCATCAATGTTGACCTGCACACTTGGTAAAAGTAATCGCGGAGCCGCTAGCATTTTGTCGCGTTTATTTCTAAATTCGACGAAACTTTCTTTTGTTGTTTCAGCGTTTAGTTGAATGTTTTTTCTTTTCTCTTCATCGATTGTTGATTCAAAAGCTAACGGACGACCGTTCGGTTGATAGTCATGCCCCACAAAAACTCGAAAATGATCTGGCAGTTTATATATTTTATCATGAACCGAACTGTAGAGGTCGCTGGCACTGCCGGCTGGGAAATCGCATCTTCCAGTCCCGTAGTCTGGCATAAATAAAGCATCACCAGTGAAAACGGCGTCCCCAATGACATAGGTGCCGCATGCTGGAGTATGCCCAGGAGTGTAAATCGTTTCTATGCTTAAAGATCCTGCCTTTAGAGTTTTACCGTCTTCAAGTAAAAGATCGAATTGGCTCCCATCAGTTTTAAAATTAGGGTCAAGATTGAAAACAGTTTTAAATACTTTTTGAACGTCTGCGATTCGCGCACCAATTCCTATTTTTGCACCAGGGATTTTCTTTTTTAGTATTTGAGACCCCGATACATGATCGGCGTGAGCATGAGTTTCAAGAATGTAGTGAACATTTAAGTTGTTCAACTTTGTAAACTCTAAAACCTTATCAGCTGACTCCGTGGTCATTTTCGATGACCCCTGGTCGTAGTCCCAAACAGGATCAAGGATGACTGCGTCTTTAGTTTCTGGATCAAATACGACGTATGTTAGCGTCCATGTTGCTTTATCAAAAAATTCTTTTACATTTGGTTTCATATTTCACCTACTATACACACCATTTTAATAGAACATGACCGAAATGATTATGTCCCAGCTCATGTTTTTACAGAAAAATCGTCAACCCTTGGCGTTATAAAACGGGAACTGTGCTGTTGACGCTGTGGCGCTTCATCATCGACGAATAAAATTGAGAAAGAATAGGGTATTTTTCGGTCCAATTGAAATCTTCGCTGAATCGAAGGCCGATGTATCCAAGCGCGCTAACAGCGGCAATATCGGCGATGCTAAGGTCGGTGCCGTAAAAGTATTTTTTATTTCCCAAAATTTTTTCTAATTCTGCCAGTCCTCTATGAACTTTACCAAATTGGCGGTCTATCCACCACTGATGTTGCAATTCCTTTGGCCGTTTTTTTCTTTCAGCAAATAAGCAAAGCGAAGCGTCCATAATTCCGTCAGCGAGAGATTCAATTTGCTTTACCTTAATTCTTTCCTTGGGACTCTCCGGAAATAAATTGGGAGAAGCGATGGTTTCAAGATACTCTGCAATGACCCTAGAGTCGTAAATGTTATCTCCATCTGTCGCAACCCAAAC
>JBEBIK010000047.1:0-9986 GCA_040080445.1 Pseudobdellovibrio sp. | reverse complement strand
ATATTAAAATTAAAAAAACTTTGATTGATTACAGATAGAATAGGTGTAATTAAAAATGATCTTGTTTGTAAGTGCGACAGCAAAAAAATACTTAAGAGTTTAATTTCAACTTCGCCTAGGTTGTCGAGTAAGTTTGAATTTACAATGAGGTGGCCTTCGCTGGCACGACTGCGCCAAATCAAAGGTGGGGTTGAGTGCAGGGTTTTGTAGACATGTATTTTGCGAAAACCAAATTTTAGTTTATTGCTTTGTATTTCAGTTAAAAATCCACTGGCGTCGTTACCACTGAACTCTTGAGCGTTCAGTTTGCGTTTAAACAGTCGTATTCCTCTATGAAGCGCAGCATAAACTAGGAATAAGCTGATTAAAAACGCAACAAAAAGGCCCATTCTTCCAGCCAGTTGGAAACCCAGTAATAAAAATAAAAAAGTCAGGGCTATGAAGAAAACCCAGACTTGAGTCAAGGTACGCATTGAGAAGTATATTCTTACGACTTCATGTTGAAATCAAGACCAGTTGTGACACAATTATAAGGCACAAATATATTTGGGAGTAATAATGGCAGAACTCGATTTATCAACTTTGAATCAGACCGTAAAAGAACAAAGTGTATTTGTTTCGCAAATGATGAGCGAAATGAGCAAAATGGTAGTTGGTCAAAAAGAAATGATCGAAGGCATGACTATAGGATTATTAACGGGTGGGCATATCCTACTCGAAGGAGTTCCAGGTCTTGCTAAGACACTTACAATTTCAACTATGGCAGATACGATATCACTTGATTTTAAGCGTATTCAGTTTACGCCAGATCTTTTACCTACTGACTTAGTCGGCACCATGATTTTTAATCCTAAGAGCGGTGACTTTAGCGTTAAAAAAGGTCCCATTTTTTCTAATATCGTTTTAGCCGATGAAATCAATCGTGCTCCTGCTAAAGTTCAATCGGCACTTTTAGAAGCGATGGCTGAAAAGCAAGTTACTATTGGTGAAGAGTCTTATAAGCTCGATCATCCGTTCTTAGTTTTAGCTACGCAAAATCCATTAGAGCAAGAGGGTACGTATCCGTTACCAGAAGCGCAGATGGATCGCTTCATGTTTAAAATTAACGTAACATATCCGACAAAAGCTGAAGAGCTTGAGATCGTTTCAAGAATGGGAAATAACCAAAAACCAGAACTTAAAAAAGTGATCACGAAAGAGCAATTAATTAAAACTATTGGCATCGTAGACCAAATTTACGTCGATCAAAAAGTTAAAAATTATATCGTTGATTTAATTATGGCCACTCGCAATCCAACTCAATACGGCTTAGGCCGTTTAGATAAGTTAATTGCTGTAGGTGGTTCTCCACGCGCGAGTTTGAGTTTAATTCGTTCTGCCAAAGCTCACGCATTCTTGCGTGGTCGTGGTTTCGTTACTATCGAAGATATTAAAGCAGTTGTTTACAAAGTATTGCGCCATCGCTTGATTTTATCTTATGAGGCTGAGGCTGAAAATTTAAAACAAGATGATATTATTAAAGAAGTTCTGTCGGCCATAGAGGTTTCGGGGTAGTTAGTTTGACTGTACCAGCGGAGATTCTAAAAAAAGTTAAGCGTATTGAAATCGATACTCGAAAAATGGTAAATAACATTTTTTCGGGAGAGTACCATACGCATTTTAAAGGTCAGGGTATGACCTTCGCCGATTTTCGCGAATACGTTGCGGGCGATGACGTTCGTTCTATTTCTTGGACGCTAACTGCGCGCGCAGGTAAGCCCTATATTAAAACATTTGAAGAAGAGCGCGAACTCACTATGATTTTGGCAGTAGATGTGAGTGGTTCGCAAGATTTTGGATCAAAAAATTTCTTTAAAGGTGAAACATTAACTTATGTGGCTGCTACTTTGGCGTTTAGTGCTATTAAAAACAACGACCAAGTAGGTCTCTTGCTTTTTTCTAATGGTGTTGAGCTGTATATTCCACCTAAAAAGGGCCGAGCTCAAGTTTATCGAATTATTCGTGAACTTTTATATTTTAAACCCAAAAGTAACCTTACAAACATTTCAGCTGGCTTAGATTATTTGCGGGGCATTTTAAAAAAACGTGCCACCATATTTTTACTCAGCGATTTTCAAGACAAAAACTACGATGCTTCACTCAAAAGACTCGAGCGAAAACACGAAGTTATTGCAGGACTTGTACAAGACGAGGCCGAATTTTTATTTCCAGATGTAGGAATGATTGAACTGCAAGATTCTGAAACTGGCGAAACAGCCTTAGTCGATACTTCTAATCTGGCCTTTCGTGAAGAAATGAAATCTAAATTTAAAAATGATTTCGAAAAATTTCAAAAAAACTTAACAAAATCAGGAGTAAGATCTTTTAGCTTTGTTCCAGACGACAACTATCATCATGCCCTTCTAGCTTTTTTTAAAAGAAAGAAGAGTCGTAAATGAGTAAGGCCGATTGCCAATTAGAAATACCACCAGTTAAGGGTCTTAGTGATACACCAATCAATGTGGGCCGACATATTAATTTAAATTGCGCCTCGACTGATATTGAGCCCAACTTTTCTTTTAAAGACGCACATTTTAAAACAGATGAGTCGACTGTTAATAATTTAAAAGTATTTAGTGTTAAGCCAAGCGATGGTGGTAAGTTCTCTATAGATTTTACTTTTTATACAGTAGGTAAACACCAAATTAATCAGATGATTCTAACTGACGGAGTAAATGAAATTAATTTGAGTGCGCTTAGCGAAGTTAATGTTGAAACTGTTATTAAACCAGATGCTGAAGGTAAACCACCAGAGCCTTTTGGCGCTATTTTACCGATTACGATTTCTACTCCTGCTTATTACTTCATAATTTTATTAGCAGTTGTTATTTCAGCCATTATATTTTTTATTTTTAGATTTAAAAGAATTGCGTACTATCGAAATCTTAAATCTAAACTCAAAATGTATGCCTCGCCTGTAGAGCCAGATATGCAATTTTATAAATCAATTAGGTTGTCTGAGAAAATTAATTATCCGATCGATAAACTAGAAGCTGCCTTTAAGCTTTATAATTTGCGTGCCTATCAGATACCTATTTTTGATTTACCTAATGATCGCGCGATGAAGTATTTTAAACGCAATTATCCGCAGTACAAAAATACAAGATTAGTACTACACAAACTCTTGGGTGAATTTGAAGAGCTCCATAAAAAGTCTAAAAATTTGACTCTTGAAGAAAAGCGCGAATTTGTAAAAAAACTTTATCGCTATGTTGAGAGCCATAAAGGAATAAATCCATGAGTCAGTATTTATGGGGGCAGCCTTTAGCCTTTTTACTTATAATCCCTTGGTTGGTGGCTTGTTACTTCGTTTTATTTTATAAAAATAAAAGTGCAGCCAGTCTTAAAATAAGTACTGTGAGTAATTTTGTTAAATGGAAAAACCGTGGCAAGGTTGTATTTCATAAATTCAATCAAATAGCGCTACTGATTTCAATTTTATGTTTTATTGCAGCTTTGGCGAGGCCACAGAGAGCCGACTCGCAGGTTAAGCGAACCTTAGAGGGGCTTGATATTGTTATCGTGCTAGATGTTTCTGATAGTATGCTGATTGAAGATATGAAGCCGTCTAATCGTTTAGAGTCAGCAAAAGAAACAATTGCTAACTTTGTTAAGCAGAGAATGTCAGATCGTATAGGTATCGTTATTTTCGCAGGAGAAGCCTTTACTTTGGTTCCGCCAACATTAGATTATCAATTAATTTTAGATAGAATCGCTCAGATCACCACAGCCGCTTCGGCGCGGATTAAAGACGGTACAGCTATTGGTGTAGGTATGGCGAGTGGAGCGGCCAGACTTAAGGATTCACAAGCTAAATCTCGAGTTATGATCTTTATGACTGACGGAGAAAACAACTCAGGAACCATAGACCCAGAAACTGGTTTAGAAGTAGCTAAAGGTTACGGAATTAAAATTTACACAATAGGTATTGGCCGTAGCGGTCCCACAAAAATTCCGGTCTATTCACAAGATTTATTCGGAAACAAAGTCAAACGTTACCAACCTTTTGAAAGCACAGTAAATGACGACTTACTAAAGCAAATGGCTGACGTAACGGGTGGTAAATACTTTAGAGCCTCAAAAGAAGATTCATTAAGTGGTGTGTTTAACGAAATCAATAAACTTGAAACTACTAAAATTGAAGATAATAAATATGTTCGCTACGAAGAATTCTTTCCCAAATTTTTATTAATTGGTTTACTTTTATTTGTTCTTAGCCGGTTGCTTGGTATGAGCCTGTTAAAGGTGGGGCCATGAGCAATGTATTTTTAAAGTGGGGTAACTCCCAAGCATTTTATTTTTTAATTTTAATAGCTGTGTTTGTTGGTGTTTATTTTGTTTTTGAAAAGTACTTCTCATTAAAATTAAATAAGGCCTTTGGTAAAAAAGTTGCCGATTATTTAACTCAGAACTTGTCATTACCAAGGCGCCGCTTGCAGATGGCTTTACAAGCTGTGGGGCTTGTTTTTATTATTGTAGCTTTTGCCAGACCTCAAGCAGGTGAAAGTCAGCAGCAGATTAAAAGTGAAGGTATTGAGCTCTTGGTATTAGCTGACGTATCTGAAAGTATGATGGCCGAAGACGTAAAGCCCTCACGTTTATCGCAAATGCGAATTGAATTAACTAAGCTTTTAGAACTTATGCCTGGAAATAAAATTGGTATTATAGCCTTTGCCGGCAGTAGTGCGCTCTTGTCGCCTTTAACCAGTGATCCTAACGCTCTTCGAATGTATATTGATTCATTAGATGTAAATTCAGTGAGCTCGCAAGGTACTAACTTTGAAACAGCACTCAGTTACGCAAAAGAAGCTTTTGAAAAAGGTGGAGTCACTCAAGACAACTCAGCTCGCACAACGAGAGTGATATTAGTTGTTTCAGATGGCGAAGACCAAGAAAAAGGCGCACTAGAGACAGCCCAAAAGCTCGCTAAAGAGGGCCTACGTATTTTTACTATGGCCTATGGAACAGAAAAGGGTGGAGCCATCCCAGTTCGCGACCTTTACGGAAATGCAATTGGTTATAAAAAAGATGGCTCTGGCCAAACTATTTTAACTCAGGTTAAAGGAGATTTTTTAAAATCTTTAGCAGATGCAGGTGGCGGGCAGTTCTATTTTGCTTACTTTAACGGAGATCATTTGCGTAAATTCGTAGATGATGTTGGAACTCTCGAAAAAACAGAATTTCAATCGAGCATGATGACTCAATATGAAGAAAAATTTACGATTCCATTACTTATTGGTATTATTTTTATTTTAATCAGTCTTTTTATTAGCGATCGCAAATCTAAAAATGCGATTCTCAAAGGTAAATATGAAACAGAATAAAGTCTTTTCATTAATTGCCATTACAGCCTTATTGTTTTTAAGTGGCTGTACTAAATCTGCTCCTTCGCTGAATACTCTTTACAAGGATTACTTGGCCACTAAAGACATCAAAAAAGAAAAATACGAAGATGCTCTCAGCAAGTATTATAACATTTTAGAAGAAGACGGCGACCGTGCAGCCACTCACTCTAATGTAGGCGTTCTACTGAATATGGTGCAAAAACCTGAAGACGCACTTAAATCCTTACAATACGCCCTTAAACTTGCAGAAGATAAAGCTAACGCTCAAGAAATTTTTTCGGTTCGTTATAATTTGGGAGTTTATTTCGGCGCTTTAAAAAAAGTGCCTGAAGCTCTTGAAAACTATCAAGCGGCTCTTGATTTAGTACCTACATCAAAAGAAGTAAAAACTAATATTGAATTGCTCATTCAGCAACAGCAGCAAGACCAAAAGAAAGACGGCGAACAAAAAAAAGATGGCCAAGGTGGTGGTCAAGGCGAGAATCAAGATAAAAAAGACGAAGGCGATAAAGACCAAGATAAAAAAGATGAAAATAAACCAAATGATCAAGATGGCAAAGATCAAAAAGAAAAAAATCCTGATAAGCAGGGGTCGCCTAAGTATCAACCTCGCCCTTTTAAAGGCGATCAGTTATCTGAAGGCGATGTTAAAAAAATATTGGGTGAACTCCGAAATCAAGAGCAAAAAATAAGAGCTAACTTTGATAAAAAAGAAAAAGGGAAGACTAAAAACAATGAAAAAGACTGGTAATATCTTTTTATTTATTTTCTTAAGTTTAGTTGCAAGCTTAGTCGTGGCTGCGGATGTGCGCGTAGAGGCCTCCGTCGACCGCAATCAGATGGGTATTGGAGACTCATTTGTTTTAAATATATCAGTTAGATCAGATGAAGACTTTGAACTGGGCCTGCCACAACTGCCAAAAGTGGCAGGTTTAGAAGTTGTTAATTCAATCCCAGGCGGCAGACAGTCTTCGAGCAGTATGAATATTGTTAATGGCAAAACTAAATTCGTGTCTCAGACATCGCAAGACTATAATTTTGTATTATCACCACAAAAAGAGGGAAGCTTTGTTATTCCAGCGATTGATATTCAAATTAACGGAAATAGTTACAAAACAAACCCGATAAAAATTGATGTGCAAGAGGAGTATAGAAATTCAAAAGCTCAAGCTAAAGGTAAGCCTCGCTTTCCTCCAGGGTATGGCGGAAGCAAAAATAACGACGATGAAGAGTCAGGTTTAGGAAGTATTCAAGACACAGAAGATTTATTTGAGCAGTTATTAAAACAACAACAAAGAATGTTTGGAGCGGGCGGCGGCAGTGCTGGTGGTGGCTTTGGTCAACCCAATCAAGGCGGCGGACAAATTCCATCTAAGCAGTTGAATAATGTAAACACTAACGAAGCATTTTTTATTTATTTAGATGTGGATAAAACAGAAGTTTATGAAGGCGAGCAGATTACAGCCAATTGGTATATTTATACTCGCGCCAATATGGAGTCTTTAGACCGAGTTAAGTTTCCAGACTTAAAAGGTTTCTGGAAAGAAATTATCGAAGAAGTACCAGCTCTGCAATTTACTGAAGAATTGGTAAACGGTATACGATACCGTAAAGCGCTATTAGCCAGCCATGCACTATTTCCGATTAAAGCGGGTAATGCGGCCATAGATGAATTTAAAGTTAAAGCCAGAGTGCGTATGCCCACACAATTTGGCTGGGGGCAGCCGCAAGATTTTACGAAAGCTTCAAAACGCGTAGAAATAAAAGTTTTACCTCTACCAAACGAAGGCAGAACTCAAAGTTTTTCAGGAGCGGTAGGCAACTACAGAATTAGTCTTAAAACTGACGGCAATACATTTCCAGCACATCAACCATTTTCAATAAAAATTCGTTATGAAGGAATTGGCAATGCTAAGCTAATTGATTTACCCGCTATCAGTTGGCCGCAAGGTCTTGAAATTTACGATACCAAAAGCGAATCTAAATTTTTTAAAGAAGGCCAGAGTTACAAAGAATTTGAAGTTTTAGCTATTCCTCGAAAAGAAGGTGAAATGATTATTCCACCACTCGATTTAACTTACTTCGATCCTCAACAAAAAAACTATGTTTCAGAATCAACGACGGAGCTCAAGCTACAAATAACTGCGGGTACTCAGCAGGGGACCGGAGCCACATCAGGGGCTACTAAACCTAATGATACAGTTGAAGAAGCTTTTGTGCCCCAGCCGATTTTGCAATTTCCGCAAGCTGGTTTTGAATTTAGTGCGTATAGATTTCCAATTTATTTAATCACTTTAATTTTAGGCGTATTGAGTTTGCTTGCTTATTTTTCGATGCAGCTTAAAAATTTAAAATTCGAACCTGAATTTTTAACGAGCGTAAACGCAAAAGTAAAATTAATTGAAAAATATGTCGACACAAATGACTACAGAAAAATCGGTTCTGAGAGTACAAATTTAATTTATATTTTAGTGGCGAATTTAGCTGGTCAGAAAAAAGCGGATCAAGAAATTCATATTTTGTTCAATGAAATCTCCTCTAAAGATCAGCAATTATTTTTACAGCGCATCACACAACTATTTGATTATTTTCAATTACTAGGCTTTTCTCCAGAAGAAATCATGCGCAGTACTCTGAACAAAAAGCCTATAAAAGAACAGACAGAAGAGTTGAAGGTTTTAACCAAAGAAATAGTTGCTAAATTGAAGAAACAAGACAAATATAACGAATGACTAAAACGATAAAATGGATCTTATCAATTGGTTTGCTTGTTTTTTTATCAAGCTGCGCCACCAATTCAAATTCTAATAATACCGAAACGTCTTCTTCAGATATTGAACAATTTCGCGTAAGCGATGCCAATGCTGAAGTTGTAAAAGCTCAAGATCAAAGCATTCAAGAGCTCGAAATTATTCCAACAGAAATTAACGAAAATGTTGATAAATGGATTAATTATTTTCAAAATAGAGGTCGCGTGCACATGGAACGCTACTTACTTCGTTCAACTCGTTACGAAGCCCTCATGAAAAAAGTTTTAAGAGATAATAAACTTCCAGAAGATCTGTTCTATATTGCTTTAATCGAGTCAGGCTTTAGTTCTCAAGCTTTCAGTCATGCTTCAGCCGTGGGCTACTGGCAATTCATCAGAGGCACAGGAAAACACTATAAGCTTAAAATAAATCAGTTAGTCGATGAAAGACGCGATCCCGTATTATCAACTCAAGCGGCTGCAGAATACTTCAAAGATTTATATCAAAGATTTAACTCTTGGTACTTGGCTATGGCGGCATATAACGTTGGCGAAGGCCGCGTAGACCGCGCCATTAAAAAATATAAAACCAAGGATTTCTGGGTTTTATCTCGTAATAAAAGAGCATTGCCTTCAGAAACTGATAACTATGTTCCTAAATATATTGCAGCAAAATTAATTGCCAAAAATCCGGACAAATACGGTTTTGACGGTATCGATTATATGCCACCAATCGAGTTCGATCATATTTCTTTAGATCAACCAATAAACTTACGCTTGATGGCTGAAAAAATGAATATCAACTACGAAGATTTTAAAGCCTTAAATCCTAAATTTAAAGGGGAGATTGCCCCTTTAGAAGCGGACAATACTTTGGGGCTTAGAATTCCCCCAGGCAGCTATGAAATTGCCACGATGGCTTCTAAAGAGAGCTTCGTTGATAAAGTTGAGTATGTAGCCGATCAAAAAGAAATTCAAAACTACAAAATCAGAAAAGGCGATACATTCTCTAATATTGCCAGACGCTATAGAACCACAGTTGCTTACTTGAGAGATATCAATGATTTTACTCGTAAGAAAAAATTAAGAGTAGGGCAGACAATCTACGTTCCGGATAGAACACCTCTTAAAGAGAAGCGTCCAGAGCTAGTAGCTCGAGCTTCTAAGAAGTTTCACATCGTGCAAAAAGGCGATAACGTGGCCTCAATTGCTAAAAAATATAAAACATCGGTATCTACAATCCGAAAAATAAATAAGCTTAAATCTAAATCTAATTTACGCGTGGGCAGTAGAATTTATCTACCTGAAGATAGTAAAAAACTCTAAGTTATTTCAATAAAATTTTGTTTTGGAATTTTGGGCAAAAAAAAACCCTAAGCTCGTCGTCCTGAAAGCTTAGAGTTAAGGGGAATGAAACCAATCCATGATATAATTTTTTAGAACAGTTTTTACTTCCATTGCAGTTCTCACCGCAGGTCTTTTTTACCTTTGGCAGCTGGCTAGCACGTCCGTAGACAAGCCCCTATAGCTTTGCGTCCCTCAGTTTCCCGAGGTTTGCCTTGAGACAAAGAAAGTAACACGGTTTGACCCGTGAAACAAAGTCCGCTAGTGCCTCCTATGATAATTATAAGATTAACACAATCCGAAACCTGACTTCCTTATTTTTGTGAAACATTTTATTGGGGTTCTTCTTCACTTCGGTGATTTATCGTTGTGATTAAAAATTCTCTTCACACGCACTCCTTATGTCGTTTGGTTTAACCTAGATTATCGAGAGCCATGAAGAATTTCCAATTTTTTAAAAATATTATCAAAATAGTTCATATTTTGAGTCATTTTAAGACCCTATAACC
>JBEBIK010000391.1:0-2213 GCA_040080445.1 Pseudobdellovibrio sp. | reverse complement strand
CATAAAGTTAAAGTTCTCGACAAACTTATTTTTACGAAAAGAACGGCTTTTGCCTATTCTTTATGACTTGATGCTTCCAACTCTAAAAGGTGAAGATCCATAAAAGACAACTTCCAAATAATTATTTCTTCTTCTGATTGTGCATAAAACGCAATTGCAAAAGCTCTACACCAAGGGCAAATACCATTGGCAAGTAAATATAGGCTTTAGGTACATGTCCACCCATTCCTTCAATTCCTAAAGTAACCCCGATGGTGATTAAAAATGACAAAGCCAGAATTTTTAATGTTACATTTGCTTGTACAAAATTAGCAATGGCGCTGGCAAAAGTTAGCACTAGAGCGAATGAAACAATGACCGATGAGTATATCACCCACAAGTTGTCGGTTAAACCTACTGCTGTGATAACCGAATCGATTGAAAAAACGATGTCGAGCATTAAAATTTGAAAAATGGCTGAACCAACGCTGGCAACAACTTTACCACCGACGCCTTCGTCTGATTTGGTTTCTACAACATGATGAATTTCTTTAACTGATTTATAAAGTAAGAAGGCTCCACCTGCGATTAAAACCAAACTCTTGTAACTTAACGAACCCAAAACAGGTTCACTTAACTTAACTAAATATCCTGCGCCGAATAATAACAGCAAGCGGGCTATAAACGCCAAGCCAAGGCCGAAGTAACGTACTTTTTGTCTGACAGCGGGTTCGACTCGGTCAGTAATAATAGAAATTAAAAGTATATTGTCGATGCCTAAAACAAGTTCAAGCCCAACTAAAAGAAAAAAAGTAGCTAGTAAATTATAATCCATATGCCTCTCGTATCTTTAGGAAGTTTTAAAAATTATAGACTATTTACAGGAACTATCAATGAGGATTTTATTTATTTTACCCGCAATAGCTCGCTCCACCTTGTCGTATAACAAGGCGACTTCATTTCTGAGAGCATCTTCCAGAATTGATCAATTCCGCAAGCGGCAAACTTAACTGAGCCCTTGCCATGAAATTGGTTGATGTTGTCGATAGTTTGCATCAAGCCATCTTCTAATACAGAATCATGGCGCCCAAACAAATCCATCTGTTGAAAATTATTTTTATATAAGCCGTTAAAAATAACTCCACATTTTTTGTACTCAAATTTTTCTTGATAAATCGTTTTTAAAAGTAAAAAAGCGTGCTTAATAATTTTTGGAGTAACCGATGTGGCTGAGAGCAAATCCATACTGGCCGAATTATGATATTGGGGCGTATTTTTAAACGGATTGGTTTGAATAAATACAGTTATATTTTTACACTTTAAATCTTGTTTTCTGAGTTTTTCACAGCCAGTAGTCACGTGATTAGCGATGGACTCTTGTAGTTCTGTTAATGAAGTCACTTGTTTACCAAAGGATCTTGAAGAAACGATTTGTTTTCGGTCTTCGATGTCGGTTTCTAAATCTAAACAAGAAACTCCATCCAGCTCTTTAACTATTCTTGAGCCCACAATAGTTAAAAACCTTTGAATGTAGGCGGGGTCTGATTGTTTAAGCTGCCATGCGGTTTTAATTTTATGTTCGTGAAGTTTTTTTGCAGACTTAGAGCCTATGCCCCAAATATCTTCTACCGGAAAATTCTTTAAAACTTTTTCGCGTAAGTCGGTATCACATAAATTAAAAACGCCTTCTGTCTTAACTTTATCTTTTTTGGCCACCTTATTGGCAACTTTAGCTAAAACTTTTGTGGGCCCAATTCCGATACAAGTGGGTATTCCGGTATTTTGTAAAACAGTTTGTCTAATTTCTTTTGAGTATTCGGTGAGGTTTTTCTTTTCCATACCAGTAAACGATAAAAAGGCCTCATCAATAGAGTAAACTTCCATTTCAGGTGCAAACTGCGCCAGCGTATTCATCACGCGCCCACTCATATCGCCGTAAAGAGTGTAATTAGACGAAAACACAGCAACCTTATGTTTGAGTATATCCGCTTTAATTTTAAAGTAAGGCGTCCAAGCAGGTAGCCCCAGTGCTTTAACTTCGTCGGTACGAGCCACCACACAGCCGTCATTGTTAGAAAGCACAACAACGGGCTTGTTGTTAAGGTCGGGCCTAAAAACTCGCTCACACGAACAATAAAACGAATTACAGTCTACTAATGCAAAAATAGTTTGTTTCTTCATTTGCCACTCAATTTAGAAAACCCATGAATGGCGTAAGTAACCACCTGTCTCTT
>JBEBIK010000390.1:0-2220 GCA_040080445.1 Pseudobdellovibrio sp. | reverse complement strand
TTGTGGAAAAAAATTAGAAGCAATATGTACTCAAAATTATGAAGATTAAAATATTCGGATTTATAATTTTAATGTTAATTTTTGTTATTTTTTTTACAAAAAAAGATACACAGAAAAATAATTGCATAATTATTACTGGTGGAAATTATTTTGATTCTAAAGCGCTTACTATGCAGCCTAACAAGAAGCTCTTCTTAGAAAATAATTCAATTATTTTTGAAAATAATGCATCGGCGTCGTGCCAAACTATAAATTTAAACAAACATTACATTTTACCTGGGTTAATCGACTCACACACGCATATGCTATCTGCTGATAGGCAAACCGTTACAACCTGGAAACAAGCTCTCGAGTTATCTGCTGTAAGACCCGCAATGACACGCATTTATATTGGCGAAAAAAATTCTAAAGATATGCTTTTCTCAGGGTTTACCACATTGCGCGATCTCGGAAACTCAGGAAAATTTTTAGATGTGGCCCTAAGTAACAGAATTAACGATTTAACAACTCAGGGGCCCGATTTGATTGTGAGTGGCCCCGGGCTTGCTACTCTTAATACTCAAATTAATTTAAATCTCAACCCTGAAGAATATACTGTTTTTGATAAAAACACTGACATAGTTTTGCTACTTAAAAAATATAAAAACAATAACATCTCTTGGATTAAGCTGTACGCAGATAACTCTAACCCCAATGAAATAGTAGATCTAAGTTTACTGCAGTCTGTAATTAATATTGCCCACCAAGAAGGGTTTAAAGTCGCGGTACATAGCACTTATCAGTTGAGCGTCGACAATGCACTACAAGCAACACCCGACTCAATAGAGCATTTTAGCTACGCAGCCGATTTTACAAAAATTAACATAACAAATAAACCCTATGCTGTTCTAACTGATTTTTCGCTTAAAACTTGCCAACAATCTCATGTAGAAGAAAACTGTGACAAAACTATTACGGATTTTAAAAACAGAATCAAGTGGCTCAAACAAAATAATTTTAGTTTGGTATTTGGGTCAGATGCAGTTTTAGACTTTACCAATAAATTTAAAAATCGCGGCGAAGCCAGCATAAATTCGCTTATAAGTTTAGGTGAACTTGGCTTAAGCAATCTAGAAATCATTTTATCTGCCACAGCAACCGCCGCCGAAATGCTTCAGCTAAATACAGGAAAAATTGCCACTGGACAGCAAGCCGACTTAGTTATTTACTCAACTAATCCGCTCGATAATCTGCAAGCTTTACTTCGGCCGGTTATTATAATTTCAAACGGAAAAATAATTTGTGAGTCTCAAGTCGAGTGTGTTTTATGATTAAATTAAAAGTAGTATCAGATTCGATGCATCCGACAATACGCATTGGCAATGAATTATTAATTGAAAGCCTTAGCGCCGAATTAGATACATTCGATATAATTTTGTTTAAGCGTCACGATAAATTAGTTGTACATTATGTTTGGAGAAATCAAAAGAATTTTAATAACTCTGTAATTACGCGTTCGCTGAAAAACATATATGCCGATGAAGAACCTGTTAATTATTCAGAAATTTTAGGAAAAGTAAGTAATTATAAACTAAGTAGTCTAAAAAAGTTTAAGATCCAACTTTATTGCCTTCTAAGGGGTTGTCTTTGAACAGTACATTAGCGTTAAATATCTATGGCTATACAGTTCTGATAGAGTCAGATTTATTTAATTGTGAAAATCTTAAAGCAGCTATCGATTTTGCACATTTCACAGAAATTAATAGTTCTAACGAGTATCACCTCAGAATTTATTTATACGAATTAAAAAGTAAAGAAACTGGCGGACTTTACCTGGGAAAAACAAAAATGTGTCGCGTGCGCCAGAGAAGCTTTAATTCTCGCGAACTTGAATACATATACAATAATCACACTATAGCGATTGTAAACGACAGTACATCTGAAAAAAACAGACGTCTCGAAATTAAGGCAGAAAATACAGATGTGATCGATGATATCTTGTACTTTTTTTTAAACTCTAGTGCTGGTGAATATTTAGAATCTCATGGAATGATGAGGCTCCATGCACTATCTTATAAAATATCTGATCAAGGTATATTAGTTCACGGGGCTCCTGGCTATGGCAAAAGCACTTTGGCTCTAGAGCTTATAAAAAATCCCCTCGTTGAAATATTTTCAGATGAAATTACGATTATTAATTTAAAAACAAAGTTGATACACCCCTACCCTTTAAGAATTGCT
>JBEBIK010000389.1:0-2221 GCA_040080445.1 Pseudobdellovibrio sp. | reverse complement strand
ATGGGTAGATCAAATCGATAAAGGTGCTCCAGCAAGAGTGGCCGATGCACTTTTGTTTTTAAATGAAAACTTTGCCGGAACCAGCTGGACGCGCAAAGAAATTGCCGAATGGGCTGGTACTACTACAGAAACCGTTATTCGCACTTTGGCCTTGTTTGAAAAAGAAGGCCTCATAACTCAAAATTACAAAAATTTTTCAATTTTATCTCAAGAAAAACTCAACGAAAAAGCCAATCATTAATTTGTTTATGATCTAGATCATATTATATTAGTAAGATTCGACTATTCTAAGTCGATGAACCTATGTGCGTACTGTCAGGCCCCTACTTTAAATGAAGCTAAATTTTGCTGTAATAGCTGTGAGCTGCTTTCATCATGGGTGAAGCAAGGCGAGTCTCCATTAAAAGTAAAAAAAGCAACCTCTCTTGCTTGGCAAAAATTCAATTTAAAAGAAATTGAAGAACAATTTAATTATTCTAAGTGTCCGCTATATAAAAATTTTCGTTTTTACTTAGAAGGTTTGCAGTGCTCTTCATGTGTACACCTTTTAGAAGAATTTCCGAGATATTTTGAAGATATAATCAGTGCAAAGTTAAATTACGGAGATCGAACACTAATAGTACAAGCCAAACCAAATGTAGAGCTGGGTGTTATATGCCAAGCCATAGAGTCTATGGGCTACACGCCGTCGCCATTAAATGAATGTAGCGACTACGATAAGGCTCGTAACATTGAAAAACAAAACGAGCTTAAGCGCATAGGCGTAGCGGGTGCGGTAGCCGGAAATGCCATGCTATTTGCTGTAGCTTTATATGCAGGCCTCAGTGACGAGCTCGGGCTAATATTTAAATGGATTATGTTTTTTACATTTTTGCCATTGATGTTCTATTCGGCTGTACCTTTTTATAAAAAAGCTTGGAGTAGTCTACTAGCCAGAAGAATTAATGTAGACATGATGATCACAGTGGCTCTCTGGGCAGGATTTATTTTTTCGACCTATAGTTTAGTTGTTGGTTCTGATGATTTATATTTTGATTCAAGTGCGAGCTTTATATTTTTAATTTTACTGACGCGTTATTTTTTAAGGCAGCACCAAGATAAACTTTTAAGAAAAAATATTTATGAAGACCTATTTAATCAAGAAGCTTATGAGGTTTTAGGTGTAAAACCTAGTTATATTAATTTTAAAAATATTGAGCCAGGGCAGGTTATAGTTTTAAAGAAAAATCAGCTCGTACCTTGTGATGGTTTACTACAAAGTGAGGCCTCCTCTTTTGACCTCGCATTTTTAACAGGGGAGTCTTACCCACAAACCAAACACCATGGAGACGAGGTTTTAGCTGGGAGTCGTTTACTAAGTGAAAGTGCAAAAGTTGATTGTGTTACAAGCTCGGTGAAAAGCAATCTAGCACAAGCTTTAAATTCTATTGATTTAAATCAGAGCGAAAATAAAATTCAATCGCTAAGTGATATCGTAGCTCATCGATTAACTTTGGTGGTTTTTTCAGTGGCTATTGTATTTTTTGTATTGACCTATCAGGCTCTTGGATTTGAAGCCTTTAAGCGTTGCTTAGCTTTAATTACAATTGCGTGTCCTTGTGCCGTAGCCTTCGGGACTCCTTTGGCATTTAGTTTGGGATTAAGAAAAGCTTCGAGCCGAGGTTTTTTTATTAGATCTGAAATTGTATTTCAAAAGTTAGCCGAAATTAAAAAAGTTATTTTTGATAAAACTGGCACTCTCACCTCTGCTCAATTCACGTTGATTAAGAGTTTTCCAGAACAAATAAGTTCTGAAAATAAATCTGTAATTTTAGGTCTCGAAAAAGCCTCACTACATCCATTAGCTTTGGGTTTAAAGGAAGCTTGGAGTGATTTCGAAACTGCAGATATTAAAAATGTAACTGAAAAAATTGGCGAAGGCGTAGAAGCCAATTACAATGGTCACATTTATCGTATAGGTAAATCTACAAATGATCTTGCAAGTCAAACGACACAAATTGACTTTTCAATTGATGGCAAAAAAATCGCCTACTTATTTTTTGCAGAAAAAATCAGGGCTGAGGCTAAAAATGTAATCAAGAATTTTCACAAATTAAATTATGAAGTGATGATGTTAACTGGCGATAAACGTAACCGTGCAATCGAAGCTTCAAAAGTTTTAGGTATAAGACCTAGTTGTGTTTTTGCTGAGAACTCAGCTGAGTCAAAAAAGCATATGATC
>JBEBIK010000388.1:0-2226 GCA_040080445.1 Pseudobdellovibrio sp. | reverse complement strand
GCCTCTATGTGGTTTAGACCATCATTATAGACACCAACTGCAAATTCGTAATGAACTCCGAGCGGTAGGTCGGAATTTCTCGACGATGGGAAAAGTATAAGAGAGCTTTCATAAAAATGCTTATTGGAAAAGGCTATTAATTCTTCGCTACGAGAGCGATAATGCCATTTTAATCTTCTTGGGGGTCGAAATGTCGTTAACCCAAGATCTAAAATGGATTCAATATTAGGATCGACAAAGTTGCTATCATCGGTTGGATTAGTAATATTCGCACCAGTTCTCGAAAAAAAATCGCTGGGGGCCATTTGCTTGGGGTCTCCCACGACAATCACTTGGCCCGCTCTTGCGATTGAACCAATGGCATCCTCAGGCCTTAATTGACTGGCTTCATCCATAATAACTACATCAAACTGAATGTGGTCATCTGGCAACAATTGAGCAACAGAGAGAGGGCTCATTAAAAAGACTGGTTTTAGTGCCTGTGCAGCCTCGCCAGACCTTTCCATAAGCGAACGAATTGCGACCTTTGGCCTTTTTTGACCAGCCAAATGCTTAATCAAGGCCAACTCAGATTTTTCAGCAACTTTACCTTTCGATACTCCTGGTGGCACATGCACCCTATTAAGCTTGTCAATAATATGACTTCTATAAGCTACAAGTTGCTCTCCATCTAATTTCCTAAATCTGGTGCGATAATCTTCAAATGTAGTGCTCACTGAACGAAAATAGGCAGGTGACATTTTTGCATGATATTTAATTATGGTATCTAAAAAACTTATCTTAAAAGCTGCATAGAAATTTTTTAATATTAATGGGTTATCTAAAGAACACTCCAAAAATGAATCCAAGAAGTCATTAAAAGGAGCTGTTTCGTTCAATGAGTTTGTATAGTCAATATACCCAGAAGCACTATTTTTATCTGATAATGCACGATTGATACGATTAGATAGTTCGGCAACATTAACAAAGTTAAACCACTCTTTAGAGATTTTCCATTTGCCAAGAAATTTTGATATTTCTTGGTTAGTCTTTAAGGCTTTCTCTAAGCTTGAACTAAACTGATTTAAAGCCTGAATTGTATCACTACTTAATAACAAGTTAAATTCTTCATCACTTAAATTAAAATCTTTTGTGAGCATTAAAAAATTTGATACATTTGCAAAATCACCATTCTTGTAATGAGTTGTCAAATTCGGAATTTCATCAACAATAAATTTTAAATATTCATTTTTCATTTTTCGAGCAATAGAGCTTATTTTTGAAATAGTAGCGGGAACTTCTATTGAGCTTTTAAACTCGGCTAATGGCGAAATTTCCAGCTCGGTCGCTAACTTTAATATATCTTGAGAGGCAGCGATGTCTTCATTTATTGCATGAATTTGATTGTTAACCGAAGTTTCCAAACTTTTGAGCTGGGTTTCTTTTTCAGCACCGAATTTAGTAATTAACCCTTGAAGATATTTATTTGATTCATTTGCAAACTCTATTGATACTTTTTCAATAAGGCCTGGAGTTAAACTAATGTCATCTTGTACCGATTGAACAAAGTCCATCAATTCACCAAACTGAATAGGCTGTGCCTTGGATATCGAGCTCTTGGATTTTGATATCGTCTCAAAATCTAATTCTAAAATTTTGTACATCGACTCATAGGAAAAGACGAAGTCAAAATTCAGATCGAGTATCGCTTCGTAATAGGTAACCCATTTATTAACACCCTCAAAATCGGTATCCATTCCATTTATCTGATTGTCTGAAATAAAACGAGAATTCTTTAGTTTTTTTTCAAAATCAATTTTAGAATCTAAAAATTGAGCTATTCTGTTTAGAAGTTCTGGGCCATTTACAGTTTTAAGGTCAACCAAAAGAAATTTTTTAGCAAAGGCTTTGGCTTGCTTGTAGTCAGCATTAAACCATCTAAATAAGCTTTTGTTATTAAGATAACTGGCCGATTTTCTTATAAGGTTAACATCAACACTCGAATTAACATCAAATAGACCACTGAATGACTTGGCTGTTTCAGAAAGCCTTTGCCAATCGTTCGTAAGTTGTTTGCCGATGTCTCTGTTGTTCTTGTTCAAGAGAGACTTGTAATCAAGATGCGTTTTATTATCAGGATAAGTATTAAGAATTTTCGCTATATCTATGAACTTATTAATTTTTGCTACACTTGGATACTCATTTATCCCAAGCAGAGCCATAGTCTCGCTGAAATTTTTAGAAGTT